>AZYC01000001.1 GCA_000513075.1 alpha proteobacterium SCGC AAA288-G21
ATTTTCTATAGTTCTTCTTGCATTAAGTGATCTTCTTCTTTTTTCTGTGTCTTCTAAAGTCAAAAGTATTTGAGAGACATTTATTTTTTTTTTGTTAAAAGTTTTTTTGTACAAGTTCATTAATTCTATTTGTCCTATCGATGCGATAGCTTGGCTTTTATCAAGTTTTAATGAGCTTTTACTGACATTTAAAAGATTGCATCCTAATGCGATAGCACCTGAGGATACAATGATAACTTTTTTATTTAACTTAATTAGTGAAATTATATCTTTTACAAATTCATCAAGCCATTTTTTTCTGACCTTCCCATTTTCATCCACGATAATTGAGGAACCAATTTTTATAACTATTTTTTTGGATTTATTTATATACATTTGCAATTAAAGATTTCTTTAAATCTTCAAGTCCTTTTTTTTGGGTTGTAGAAATTAGATATATTTTGCTTTTGATAATTTTTTTTAGCTCATTGGTTTTATTTGATATTTTTTCTTTATCTATTAAGTCTGTTTTATTTAATACGACTATTTCCTGTTTTTTTATCAATTTATTACTATATTTTTTTAATTCTTTTCTTACTTGTGAATAACATTTCATTAAGTTTTCTTGGTTAATATCAATTAAATGTAAAATATTTTTACATCTTTCAATATGTCTTAAAAATTTATCACCTAACCCAACACCTTCATGGGCTCCTTCAATTAATCCTGGAATATCTGCTAAAGTTAATTCTTTGTCATCGTAATTTGTTACACCAAGGTTTGGATTGATTGTTGTGAATTGATAATTAGCAATTTTGGGTTTTGCTCTTGTTAAAACCGCTAATAAACTTGATTTTCCAGCATTTGGCATTCCTACAATTCCTATATCAGCTATTGTTTTTAACTGAAGCCATATCCAGGATTCTTCTCCCAGTTGACCTTTGGTTATTTTTCTTGGAGCCCTATTAATTGAACTTTTGAATCTAACATTTCCAAGTCCACCTTTTCCTCCACTGGCGACAATAAAAATTTGGCCAGTTTTTGTAAAATCGAATATTAATGTATTGTTATCCTCTTCAAATACTTGAGTGCCAGTTGGAACTTTAAGAATTAGATCGGATCCATTTCTTCCTGTTTGATTTTTACCTTTGCCATCCCGTCCTCTTCCCGCTTTAAAATGTTGTTGATATCGAAAATCAATTAAAGTATTTAAATTTTTATCCGAGGACAATACAACAGATCCACCTCTGCCTCCGTCACCGCCATCGGGTCCCCCAAATTCAATAAACTTTTCTCTTCTAAAACTGGCTGAACCAGAACCGCCATTGCCAGCCTTAATAAAAATTTTTGCTTGATCTAAGAATTTCATAGTAAATCCCCTTATATGTTAATAAAGTTTGGGGAATTTAATTGGGCTTTACAGAAACAGATGTTCTGTCAGATTTTATTTTTTTAAATTCTACTTTTCCTTCAATCAAGGAATAGATTGAATGATCTTTTCCCATACCAACGTGATTTCCAGGATGAATTTTTGTTCCTCTTTGTCTAACGATTATATTACCTGGAAAAACTACTTGGCCTCCATATTTCTTTACTCCAAGTCTTCGTCCAGCACTATCTCTACCGTTCCTTGATGATCCGCCTGCCTTTTTTGTTGCCATTATCTATGCCTTATAAATATCCTATCATTTTTTTTTACTTATAACAGATTTCTTTTTTACGTCTGTGATGATTTTTTTAGGTTTTTCTCCTTTATTTTCTAGAGCGGATTTTCTTATTACATTTGTGGTAGTTTTTTTTAGTGTTTCTGCATCTGCAATAATTTTTCCTTCTTTCGAAAAAATCTTAGTAATTTTAATTAAAGTTATCGGTTGTCTATGGCCATATTTTTTTCTTTAATTTTTTCTTCTCCTTTTTTTGAAAACTAAGACAGTTCTATTTTTAGTATTTTTTAGAATGGTTGCTTCTACTTTGGCACCTTTAATAACTGGATTACCTATTTCGGTATTTTTATCATCATTTAAAAACAGAATGTTTTTAAACTCGACGGTTTTACCTACCTGACTATTAAGTTTTTCAATCTTAAGAATTTCACTTGCTGAAACCTTATATTGCTTGCCACCTGTTTGAATAACTGCGAAGGACATTGTTTTAGTTTCATATTTGGAAATAGGGGCAATATAACTTTCTACATAGCCAAGTCAAGTTTTAACAGCAATTAAAAATTATCTTTTAAATCTCTAACTTTTCTAAAAACTTTGTAATCATCTTGGTTTTTCATGTTTAATTTGGTTTTTAAATCGTTTTGATCACATTTTAGAAAAATATTTGACTTTAACTCATCTTCTAAGGCTGTCGGAAGTGTAGGCAAATTATTCGATCTTAACTGTTTTATTTTTTCAAATTTTTTTTTAAGATCAATATTGTCATTATCATACTTCATACAAAACTCTGCATTTTTGTAAGAATATTCATGACCACAATAAATCTTTGTATTTTTAGGAAGTTTTTTTATTTTATTTAATGATGTCAGCATCTGTTTGTGGTCACCTTCGAAAATTCTTCCACATCCAAGAGAAAATAATGTATCACCAGTAAAGGCAATTTTTTCATTTTCAAAGAAGAAACATATATGACCCAAAGTATGTCCAGGAATATGTAATATTTTAACCGATGATTTCCCAAAGATCCATTTTGTATTATCTTCAAGCGTTATATCGATGCCAGGGATGCGATGTTTGTCACCAACGAAACCAACTACTTTAGCATTATATAACTTTTTTAATTCAGTATTTCCTCCTATATGATCATAGTGATGATGCGTGTTTAATATATAATCTAATTTTAGATTTTGTTTTTTAAGAAAAGCAATAACCGGCAAAGCTTCTGAAGGATCAACTACACCTACTGTTTTAGAAACATTATCATTAATGATATACGCATAATTATCAGTTAAACATGGTATGAGATTTACATGCATAATTAATTATTTTATTAGAAATATTCCAAGTTGTGAAAAAATATTTTTGTATAACAGGTTGCCATTTGTAATTTCAGAAATTTTCTCGTTTGTTAAACATAAAGATCTGTCAATTTTTATATTTGTTTCTTTACAGAAATTAACAAAATCTTGAATTGTGCACATATGTAAATTTGGAGTATTATACCATTCGTTAGGTAAATTTTTTGTTAATGGCATTGTTCCCTTAAATAATAAATGTAAACGAACCTTCCAATATCCAAAATTAGGAATTGAAACAATCGTTTGTTTTCCAATTCTAAGCAATTGCTTTAAAACTTTTTCAGGAAAAAGAAATGCCTGAAGCGTTTGACTTAGCACAGCATAGTCAAATGATTTATCTGGAAATTGAATCAATTCTTTTTCTGCATCACCTTCGATAACTGAAAGACCTTTTGCAATACATTTTTGCACGAGATCCTTTTGTGGTTCCAGACCCCTAACATCATTCTGTTGATTGAATTTTAAATATTCCATAAGCGTTCCATCTCCACAACCGATATCCAACACTCTTTTGTTATTTTGAATTATTTGTGATATTATCTCAAATTCTTTTTTCATTATTAATTTCTTTGTAGGTTGAATTAAGAAATTCACTCAACGTTTTTAAAAATTCTGGTACTTCCAATAAAAATGAATCATGACCTTTATCTGAATCGATTTCAACAAAACCAACATTAGCACCACAAGCATTTAAGGCCATAACTATTTCTTTATTTTCAATTGTGGGATAAAGCCAATCAGATGAAAACGAAATTACATAAAACTTGGATTTCGTATTTTTAAAAGCTAAGGATAGATTGCCATTAAATTGTTTTTCCAGATCAAAATAATCCATAGCTCTAGTAATATACAGATAACTATTAGCATCGAATCTATCTACAAACTTTGTCCCTTGATGACGCAGGTAACTTTCTATTTGAAAATTTGCATCAAAACTAAATTTTAGACTTTCTGCGTCCTGTAGCTTTCTTCCAAATTTTTCTTGTAAACCTTGTTTCGAAAGATAAGTAATATGGGCTGCCATTCTTGCTACTGCCAAACCCTTATCTGGAGATAAAGTCGTCTTAAAGTAATTTCCATTATTCCAGTTGGGATCTGCCATGATTGCCTGTCGCCCCAATTCATTCAACGCAATATTTTGTGCAGAATGACTTGCGCTACATGCTATTGGGATAGCAGAGTATGTTTTGTTAGGATATAATGAAGCAAATTGTAAAACCTGCATACCTCCCATTGAACCACCAGTGATTGCAAGTAGTTTATCAATACCCAAATATTCTAATAAGTAAATTTGAGCCCTAACCATGTCTCTGATTGTAATAACAGGAAATGTGGTACCAAATAATTCATTAGTGTCAGGATTTATTTCTTTTGGTCCAAAACTACCCATACATCCACCCAAAACGTTTACACAAATAACAAAATATTTATCTGTATCGATTGCTTTTCCGGGCCCTACAGCGTTTGCCCACCATCCTTCTTTTTTGGTAATCGGATTAATATTTGTGACAAATTGATCTCCGCTTAAAGCATGGAATACTAATATTGCATTACTCTTATTTTTATTCAAAGTTCCATAAGTTTCATAAGCTATAGGAAAATTTTTGATTATCTTTCCACAGTCAAGCTCGAGTGATTGATTAACAATCAATTTTTTTATATTTTTTGTTTTTTTATTCATTTTTTGTTTCAAACAAAAAAAAAGCCCAGCTAAACTGGGCAAAAAAGCTTTTTTAGCTGTTTTTTTTAAGCGCTCGCAAATAAGTTAAATCAGCGCCACCTTTTTGTACTAAAAAGTAACCTCTTTGTCAATTTAGGTTGTATTTATTTTGCTACCTGACTGCGTATATAGTATTTACCGATACAAATTATATTAATTTTAATTATGACTTTACCAAAACCAAGAAAAATAGAGGTTGAAAGATATGAAGGTGGATTATCTCAATTTAAAAAAATTGACAATCTGATTAAATTATCGGCAAATGAGTCTGCTTTGGGGCCAAGTCCAAGAGCAATAGAGGCATTTCAAAAAGAGAAAGACAAAATTTTTAAATATCCAGAATCTGAATCTTCTTCACTGCGAGATATTATATCTGAAAAATTTAATATTAATTCTGAGAGAATTATTTGTGGAGCAGGTTCGGACCAGATATTTGATTTAACTTGTCAACTATTTATAGAACCTGGTGATGAGGTTATAGTTACAGAATATGGGTTTATCATGCACAGGATTTATGCATCACTTTATAGAGCCAAAGTTTTATTAGCTAAAGAGAAAAACTTTAAAGCATCAGTTGATGAAATATTAAAAAAGGTTACAGATAAAACTAAAATCGTATTTATTGCGAATCCTAATAATCCAACTGGCACTTATTTATCTAAGAGTGAAATGCTCAATTTAAGAAAAAAACTAAGAAGCAATATCCTTCTAGTTGTTGATGATGCATACTTTGAATTTTTAGACAGAGATGATTTTACTTCCGGTTTAGATCTTTTTAAAGATGAGGCAAATGTTTTGATTACCAGAACTTTTTCCAAAATTTATGGTCTTGCAGGTTTAAGATTGGGCTGGGGTTATTCTTCGAAAGAAATTATTGATGTTATGTATCAAATTAAGCCTCCATTTAATGTAAACAGGGCGGCCCTTTGTTCAGGTATTGAAGCCATAAAAGATAAAGAATGGACAAGGAAAGCAATTGAACATAATACTTTATGGTCAAAAAAAATATTTTCTGTTTTACAAGAATGTAAAATTCAAACAAACGAACCTACAACAAATTTCTTTTTGATGAGTTTTGATGAAACAAATATTAATTCAGATGAAGCTTTTGAAAAATTAGCTAATAATCGCCTCCTTTTAAGAAAGATGACGCAATATAAAATACCCAATGCTTTACGATTAACCATTGGAAATAAAAAATCAAATGAACACTTTGTTGAATGCATTAGGAGTATTTTAAAATAATGTTTAAAAAAGTATGTATAATTGGATGCGGCTTAATCGGGTCATCATTGGCAAGAGCAATAAAAAAATATAATCTTTCTGAAAAGATAGTTTCTTCCAATAGATCGGATATTGTAAATAAAAAAGTACTTGAACTAAAAATGGTAAACGATTCAAGTTCGGATACCCAAAAAATGGTTCAAGATTCTGATCTAATTATAATTGCTACTCCGTTGAGTAGCTATGAAAATGTAATTTTAAAAATCAAAAATTCTTTAAAAAGTGGAACGATATTAACCGATGTAGGATCAGTTAAAGAAGGAGTGATTAGTTTAGTAGAAAAGGCTATTCCCAAAGATGTTTCATGGATTCCATCTCACCCGATTGCTGGTACAGAAGAAAGTGGTCCTGAAGCTGGATTTTCGGAACTTTTCAAAAATAGATGGTGTATTCTTACTCCAAGCAAAAAAGCAAAAGAGAAAGATATTGATACACTCAAATCATTTTGGAAAAAAATAGGGAGCAAAGTAGATATTATGGATGTAAAACAACATGACTATATTTTATCAATTACAAGTCATATTCCACACTTGGTGGCATACAATATAGTAAATACATCAATTAATATTCAAGAAGAAAAACAGTCCGACATAATCAAATATAGTGCTGGTGGCTTAAGGGATTTTACAAGAATTGCAGCATCTAACCCAATAATGTGGCGAGATATATTTATCCAAAATAAAACAAATACATCAAAGGAAATAGAAAAATTTATTGCAAATCTTGAGGAATTAAAAAATGCAATAGAAAATGAAGATGGAAAAAAATTAGAAGAAATTTTTATAAAAACAAAAAAAATTAGAAAAGAAATCATTAAAGCTGGACAAGATGTGAGCAAACCTGACTTTGGAAGGTAAACTATTTTTCTAGTATTTTAAACATAGGCAAAAGCTCATTTTTGTAATTTTGCCACGATTTTACTGAATTTTTGTAAATAGGTTTTCTAGCTTGTGCAAAACTGGCTGTAACAATTCCTCTTTTATTTTTATAAAAAGTAAGACAATTTTTATCCCAATCCAAATTACAAAAGTCTAACAATTTTCTTGATTCAGATTCTTGATTTTTCACTAACTTTTCATACGAAATATCGTAAATAAAATCTGGAAGCAATTGTTTCCAAAATTCCATAAGATTTTGATATAGTTTATAATATTTGCCAGCTTCTTCTAAACTATAAGAAAAATTAAGCTCACCCTCGAAAAAGTTTTTAAATAGAGATAGACAAATATCTTTTGGATCTCTTGTACAATGAATTATTTTAGATTTAGGAAGGATTAATTTTATTAAACCAATCCATTTAAAATTCAATGGTATCGATATAATTGTTCATATCTTTAATCCTGAAAAGAGAAAGTTTTATAATTTAGAAAAAAAAAAAATAAATGTCTCTCAAATACTTTTGACTTTAGAAGACACAGAAAAAAGAAGAAGATCACTTAATGCAAGAAGAACTATAGAAAATTTACTTTCAATGGGAATTATACCTATTGTTAATGAAAACGACACTACTGCAACTACAGAAATTAAATATGGTGATAATGACAGATTAGCATCCAGAGTAGCTCAAATAATAAATTCGGACTGCTTAATTTTGTTATCTGACGTAAATGGTTTATACACTGTAAATCCAAAATTAAATAAAAAAACAAATTTAATCAAAACGGTAAATATTATAGATAAGGAAATAGAAAAAATTTCAACTAATAATTCAATTAACAAATATGGCTCTGGAGGCATGGTTACAAAAATTGAAGCTGCAAAAATCTGCCAATTATCAGGATGTTATATGGCAATTGCAAACGGACAAAAAAATAGACCTATAAAGGAAATTTTAGAGAAAAATAATTGTACCTGGTTTATTCCAAGAGTATCTAAACTAGATGCAAGAAAAAAATGGATTATTGGATCAGTTTCTCCAAAAGGAGCATTGATAATTGATAATGGAGCTGTTCAAGCAATTAAAAATGGAAAAAGTCTATTGCCGGTAGGAATAAAAGCTATAGATGGGAAATTTGAAAAAGGAGATCACATAAAAGTTTTAGACCTCAATAATAAGGAATATGCTAGAGGATTAAGCTCTTTTTCATCAAACGAAATAGATAAAATTAAAGGTTGTCAGAGTAATCAAATAAAAAAAATACTAGGTTATTCAAGCAAAGATGAAGTAATTCACAAAGATGATTTGGTGAAGGTATAAAAATGTCTAAAAATTTATACATGGAAAAAATAGGTAAAAAAGCAAAACTTGCTTCCTTGCATTTATCTAACGTAAATATTGAGAAAAGAAATTCTGTTTTAAAACAATTTAGCCAATATTTAAAAACCAATTCACAATTAATTCTAAGTTCAAATAAAAAAGATATATATAGGGCAAAGTCTAAAAAAATCAAAGATAGCATGATTGACAGACTTAAATTGAGCAATAAAAAAATTTCACAAATGAGAAGTTCTATAGAAGAAATAATAAGATTTAAAGATCCTATAGGAAAAACTTTATCTTCTTGGAAGAGACCAAATGGCTTAATTATAAAAAGAGTGTCTATTCCCATTGGTGTGATCGGTGTAATTTACGAAAGCAGACCAAATGTTACTTCGGATGTTTCTGCTCTATGTTTTAAAACTGGCAATGTGGTAATTTTGCGCGGAGGATCGGAAGCATTTCACTCTAACAAAATATTAGCTAAACTTTTTAAGAAAGCTCTAATAAAGAAAAAATGTGACGAAAATTGTGTTCAATTTATTGAAAGCAAAAATAGAAATCATGTTGATTACCTTTTATCGAGTATGAAAAATTACATAGACGTAATCATTCCTAGAGGAGGAAAAGGTTTAGTTAAGAAAGTTCTAAAAAAATCCTCAATTTCAATTATTGGACATTACGAGGGCTTATGTCATGTTTATGTAGATCGAGAAGCAGATTTAAGTATGGCAATTAAAGTTGTCAAAAATTCAAAAATGAGAAATGTTAGTATTTGTGGAGCTGCTGAAACTTTATTGATAGATAAAATATGCCTAAAAACCCATTGTGAACCTATAATAGATCAACTCAACAAACTTGGATGTGAAATCATAGGAGATAAAATAATAAAGAAATTTATTTCTAGCAAAATGAAAATTGCAACAATAAAAGATTGGGAAACAGAATATCTTTCTCCTACAATTTCTGTAAAAGTTGTAAATGGAGTAGAAGAGGCCATAGATCATATAAACAAATACGGTTCTTCTCATACAGATTCAATAGTGACAAAAAATAAAAAAACAGCTAAAAAATTTCTGTCAAATATTAAAAGTTCTATAGCTATCCATAATGCTTCGACGCAGTTTGCTGATGGTGGAGAATTTGGTTTTGGCGCTGAGGTTGGCATATCAACCGGCAAACTTCATCCTCGAGGTCCGGTCGGCATTGATCAACTCACCACTTATAAGTACATTTTGGAGGGAAAGGGACAAATAAGAAAATAGTTTGTGTTAAATTATTTAAAAAAAAAAAATATTAAAATTGGTATATTGGGCGGAACCTTTGATCCAGCGCACAAAGGACACTTAGTAATTTCAAGGATAGCAAAAAAAAAAATTAAACTTAATTATATTATTTGGTCCATAACTCAAAAAAATCCATTTAAGAAACAGTCTAAAATTAATATTGAAAAAAGAATTAAAATTTCAAAAAAAATTACAAAAAAAGATAGGTATATTAAAATTGAATTTCTTGAACATAAAATAAATTCAAAAAAAACCATCGATTTAATAATATTTTTAAAAAAAATAAATACTACATTGGATATTTTTTTTATAATGGGTGCCGACAATTTAATCAAATTTCATAAATGGAATAGGTGGAAAGAAATTGTAAAATTGGCCAAAATTTTAGTTTTCGATAGACAAGGATATAAATCGAAATCACTTAATTCCATAGCGGCTAAGAAAATGCATAAAAACAGCTGGAAATTTATTAAATTGAAAAAAGTTAATATTTCATCTTCCCAAATTAGAAAAATTTGATAATCTTGGAATTAACTAATGGAAAAAGTGCTTTATCTTAAAACAACAATAGAACAAATCCTAAATGATAACAAAGCAATTGATGTAAGTTCAATTGATCTTAAGGGCAAAAGTTCAATAGCTGATTATATGATCGTTGCCAGCGGCACCTCGTCAAGACATTTGCAAGCTTTATCGGAAATTATACTTGAAAAACTTAAAAAAGAAGGAATCTCTAATTGTTACCTTGAGGGAAAAGATAGTAACGAATGGAAACTCATAGATGGTATCGATATAATTGTTCATATCTTTAATCCTGAAAAGAGAAAGTTTTATAATTTAGAAAAAATGTGGTCTGAACTCCTTCCAAAGGAAAGATTAATGATATGAAAAAAATAAAAATATTTATAATTATATTATTCCTTTTCTTATTTCATAACAGGTATGCCTTTCCAGAAAATTCTGATGTGCTTTACCAAAAAATTGATCTTTTTAGTGAAGTTTTAGAAAAAATTAAGGAAGATTACGTGGATGATGTAGATCAATCAGAAGTAATGGATGCTGCTATTAATGGAGTGTTACAATCTCTTGATCCTTATTCGGCTTATATGAACCAAGAAATGTTTAGTAACATGGAAACCGAAACAAAAGGTGCATTTGGAGGTCTTGGTATAGAAGTTGGAATGGAGGCCGGAGTTATTAAGGTAATATCGCCAATTGATGATACACCAGCTTCTAGAGCAGGTATTAAGGCTGGCGATTATATTGTTCGCATTGATAACACTCAGGTACAGGGCAAATCTTTAATGGAAGCAGTAAATTTGATGCGAGGACCACCAGGAGCTCCGATTGAGATAACCATTAGAAGAAAAGGTGAAAAAAAAGCTATCGTAGTGAAAATAATTAGGGAAATAATACAGGTGAAATCTGTTACAGCAAAAATTATAGACAAAAATATTGGCTATTTTCGATTAACTGCATTTAATGAAAACAGTGGGCAGCAACTAAAAAGTAAAATAGATGAAATAAAAACTGGAAATGAAATTGATAAATTTATCTTAGATTTAAGAAATAATCCTGGTGGATTGCTATCTCAAGCAATTAAAATTTCTGATTTCTTTTTAGATGACGGAGAAATTGTATCAACAAGAGGAAGAAACAAGAGAGAGAATAGAAAATGGTTTGCAAAAAAAGGTGATCAAATCAATGGCAAGCCTCTTATAGTACTAATTAATTATGGATCAGCATCCGCAGCTGAGATTGTGGCTGGGGCGCTAAAAGATCATAAAAGAGCAATTCTAATTGGTGTAAATAGTTATGGAAAGGGATCAGTTCAATCAATTATACCCTTAAAAAATCAAGGAGCCATCAGATTAACAATTTCAAAATATTATTTGCCTTCGGGAAAATCTATTTCCGAAGTAGGTATAATTCCAGATTTTGAAGTTGAAGAAAAGAATGAGGATTTTGCAATAAATACAGCAAGTGATAATCAACTGAATTTTGCTGTGAAATTATTTAATGGCTAATGTCATTAAATAAATCTAAGAACCTACCATTAAGATTAGGGGTAGGAATTGTTTTATTAAATCATGAAAATAATATCTTTGTAGGCAAAAGAATAGACAATCCTAAAAATTCTTGGCAAATGCCACAGGGTGGAGTTGATCAAAATGAGAATTTTTTACAAGCAGCTGAAAGAGAACTTGAGGAAGAAACTGGGATAAAATCAGTAAAATTAATAAAAGAATTAGATGGATGGTTTAAATATGATTTACCGAAATATCTTCTAGGTAAACTCTGGAAAGGTAAATATAGAGGACAAAAACAAAAATGGTTTGTTATGAAATTTCTAGGAAAACCCGATGAAATAAATGTCAAAACAAAAAATCCAGAATTCTTTGATTGGAAATGGATTGAACTTTCAAAATTACCTAACGTCGCTGTGCATTTTAAGGTAAATATTTATAAGAAAATAAAAGAACAGTTAACTTCTTTAAGTTTAAATTAGACTTGTATTTCTTTGAGCACATCAAGTTTGTGATGAAGAACATAACGTTCATGATCTGCAATATTCTTATCTGTGAGTTTATCTTGAGTATCTTTATTTAGATTATCCACAAACTCTTTAGATAAATCTTTTACATTTATTACGGAAGCTGAAAGCACAACTAAACTATCATTAAAGTATTCCACAGTACCATCCTGAATAAAAAAATCTTCAGAATTTCCATCATTTTTTTGCACCTTTATTATTCCGGGTCTTAAAAGAGTTATTACTGAAATATGATTTTTCAATATACTCATATCACCCTCATATGATGGAAGTGTAACCATTTTTGTATCATCCGAAAAAATAATTCTTTCTGGACTAATTATTTCAAGCTTGAAATTATCTTCCATTAAGCAGCTGCTTCTTTTGCCATTTTTTCAGCCTTTTGTACTACTTCTTCAATTGAGCCAACCATATAGAAAGCTGCCTCAGGTAAATGGTCATATTCACCCTTACAAATAGCATCAAAGCCTTTGATGGTTGATTCTAGATCGACAAGTTTGCCTGGGGAACCTGTAAATACTTCAGCAACAAAAAATGGTTGTGATAAAAATCTTTGTATTTTTCTTGCTCTTGTAACAGTTAGCTTATCTTCTTCGGAAAGTTCATCCATACCCAAAATTGCAATAATATCTTGGAGCGATTTATATGTTTGAAGTATTTTCTGTACTTCTCTAGCAACTCTATAATGTTCTTCTCCAACTATTCTTGGATCTAAAATTCTTGAAGTAGAATCCAGCGGATCAACCGCAGGATAAATACCTAGTTCCGCAATTTGTCTAGATAATACTGTAGTTGCATCTAAGTGGGCAAAAGAAGTGGCCGGAGCAGGATCAGTTAAATCATCCGCTGGAACATAAATTGCCTGTACCGAAGTAATTGAGCCTTTATCTGTAGTTGTAATTCTTTCTTGTAAATTTCCCATATCAGTAGCTAATGTGGGTTGATAACCTACAGCTGATGGAATTCTTCCTAAGAGGGCTGACACTTCTGATCCTGCTTGAGTGAATCTAAATATATTATCAATAAAAAATAAAACATCCTGTCCTTCTTTGTCTCTAAAATATTCCGCAACTGTTAAACCTGCCAAACCAACTCTTGCACGTGCTCCGGGTGGTTCATTCATTTGTCCATAGATCAATGCAGCTTTCGAACCTTTTCCTTCTTTTTTAATTACTCCTGACTCAATCATTTCATGGTATAAATCATTTCCTTCCCTAGTTCTTTCACCAACGCCAGCAAAAACTGAAAAACCACCGTGTGCCTTTGCAATATTATTTATTAGTTCCATAATAATTACTGTTTTACCTACGCCAGCTCCTCCGAATAGACCTATTTTTCCGCCCTTAGCGTAAGGAGCCAAAAGGTCTACAACTTTTATTCCTGTAACTAATATCTCTGTTTCGGTAGATTGTTCCGTAAATTTTGGGGCTGGTCTATGTATAGGCCAACTTTCTTTTGTGGATATTTTCCCTTTTTGATCAATAGGTTCCCCAATGACATTTATTATTCTACCTAATGTTTCTGGTCCAACCGGGACTTTAATTGGAAAACCAGTATTGGTTACTTTATCTCCTCTTTTGAGTCCCTCGGTACTATCCATTGCTATAGTTCTAACCGTTGCTTCTCCCAAATGTTGAGCAACTTCTAATACTAGTCTATTTCCAGAATTATCACATTCTAATGCTGTTAAGATTTTTGGCAATTGATCATCAAAATAAACATCGACTACAGCCCCGATGATCTGTGTAATTTTTCCAAATTTGTTATTCATTTTTTATAAACTTTCTGCTCCTGATATTATTTCAATCAGCTCTTTGGTAATTGCTGCTTGTCTACTTCTATTATAAGTAATTGTTAGTTTATCAACTAAATCTCCAGCGTTTCTTGTTGCACTATCCATGGCCGTCATTCTAGATCCTTGTTCACTTGCGGCATTTTCAAGAAACGCTTTAAAAATTTGAGCAGATATATTTCTTGGAAGTAAATTATTTAAAATTTCGTTTTCTTCAGGTTCAAATTCATAAAAATTATCTGATTTTTTTAATTCTTCTTTTTTTTGATTTTCGATTGGTATTATTTGTTGTTCTTGGGGTATTTGTGAAATAACATTCTTAAATTTATTATAAAATATTTTACATACGTCAAATTGTGATTCGCTAAATAATTTAATTACGATTTCTCCAACATTTTCTGCCTCTTTATAAGTAATTTTCTTAAATCCCTTAAAGTTTATTTTCTTAATTATATATTTTCCATAGACTCTTTTTAATTGATCGTATCCTTTGGATCCGACAGTAAAAATTTTTAGTGATTTTCCTTCTTTTAAAATTTTATCAAAATAATTCTTGGCTTTTTTACATATATTTGTGTTAAACCCACCACAAAGTCCTCTATCAGCAGTAATAACAACGCATAGATGTGTATTATCTTTTTCTGTGCCAACTAAAAATTTTGAAGCATCATTTTTATCTGAAATTGAATTACTTAAGTTAAGAATAATATTATTCATTTTTTCTGAAAAGGGTCTTCCTCTTTCAGCATTTTCCTGGGCTCTTTTTAACTTCGCCGCAGCCACCATTTTCATAGCCTTAGTAATTTTTTGTGTCGACTTGATGCTTGAAATTCTTTTTTTTAAATCATCTAAGCTTGGCATAAAATGTTAATTGTCATTCTTTTTTTTAAATTCTTCTATGAGTAATGATAATTTTTTTTCTGTTTCCTCGTCTAATTTTCCCGTTTTATTAATATTTTCAATAATTTTAGGATTTGAGGATTTAACTTTTTCATAAATTTGTTTTTCAAAATTTTTAATATCAGTTAATTCAACATTGTCTAAATAACCTTTTACACCTGAAAAAACCGCAATTACCTGTTGTGCAACCGTCATAGGAGAATATTGATCTTGTTTTAGAAGTTCAGTTAATTTAGACCCTCTATTTAATAGCCTTTGTGTAGAGATATCTAGATCTGAACCAAATTGAGCAAACGCTGCCATTTCTCTGTACTGTGCTAATTCTAATTTTATTGAGCCAGCAACTTTTTTCATAGCCTTTGTTTGGGCTGCTGAACCTACTCTCGAAACTGATAATCCAACATTGACAGCAGGTCTTATCCCTTGATTAAATAGTTCGGTTTCTAAAAAAATTTGACCATCGGTGATTGAAATTACATTGGTTGGAATATAGGCAGAAACATCGCCTGCTTGCGTTTCGATTATTGGTAATGCAGTTAATGATCCACCACCCTTGTCATCATTAAGTTTTGCAGCTCTTTCTAGTAATCTGCTATGAAGATAAAAAACATCACCTGGATAAGCCTCTCTTCCTGGTGGTCTTCTTAATAAAAGTGACATTTGTCTATAAGCTACAGCATGCTTAGACAAATCATCATAAATAATTAATGCATGCATATGGTTGTCTCTAAAATATTCACCCATGGTACAACCGGTATAAGGTGCCAAAAATTGTAATGGTGCCGGATCAGATGCTGTTGCAGAAATTATTGTTGTGTACTCCATCGCTCCTGCATCTTCTAAAGTTTTAACTATTTGGGCAACGGTTGATTGTTTTTGTCCGATAGCCACATATATACAATATAATTTCTTTTTTTCATCACCTTCTACATTTATTTCTTTTTGATTAATAATAGTATCTATTGCAACTGCAGTTTTTCCAGTTTGCCTATCGCCAATAATTAATTCTCTTTGGCCTCTTCCAATTGGAATCAAACTATCAATTGCTTTCAAACCAGTTTGTACTGGTTCATTTACAGATTTACGAGCTATAATTCCGGGGGCTTTTACTTCAACTCTGTTTCTTTTTAATTTTTTATCTAGGTTACCTTTTCCATCTATTGGATTTCCTAGGCCATCTACAACTCTTCCCAACAATTCTTTTCCTACCGGAACATCAACTATTGAACCTGTTCTCTTTACAACATCACCTTCTTTAATATTTCTGTCATCACCAAAAATTACAACACCAACATTGTCATTTTCTAAATTTAAAGCCATGCCTTTTGATCCATCAGAAAATTCTACCATTTCGCCTGCTTGAACATTATCTAAACCGTAAACACGGGCAATACCATCTCCAACAGATAGTACTTGTCCGACTTCAGTAATTTCTGCTTTTTCACCAAATTTTTTTATTTGTTCTTTTAAAATCTTTGTTACTTCAGATGGATTTATTTGCATTTAAGCCTCTATTATGCTTTTTTCTAAGTGTTTAAGTCTATTTTTTATTGATGTGTCAATCATTATACTTCCTACCTGAATAATCAATCCACCAATTAACGTAGAATCATATTTATAGTCTAGCTTTATTTTAGATGTAAAATTTTTAGACAATTCTTTTTGAATATTTTCTATTTCACTTGGAGATAATTCTTTTGATGAATTTAATTGAGCTTGAATTTCTCCTCTACTCTTTGATACAAGTCGTAAAAAACTATTTAAAATTTTTTCTAAAAAAAATAATCTTCTTTTAAAGCATAAAAAAGACAGAAATTTGCTAAAAGTGTTAGTAAATTTAAATCTGTTGCTTACCATTTTTATAGCTTCCAATTGTTCATTTCTTTTATATGTCGGGTCTTTTACGAAGCTCATAAATTCAGAACTTTTTCTAAATAGATCTTGTAAACTTTTTGATTCTATTTCCATTCTATTTAATTCAGAATTTTCCTGACCAAGCTCAAACAATGCTAAAGCATATCTTCCGACTGCTATTTCTGAAAAATTACTCTTCGAACTCAAATTTATCCCCTTTTAGTTGTTAAATTTAGTGATGGGCAAACTTTTAAACAGGTTGTAACTAGCATATCAAATATTATTCTTCAAGTCAGAGCTATGGATAAAATTGAACAAATTCTGGCACATTAATTAAAAGTAATTGGATCTACATCAACCGTAAGTTTTATTCCGGGAGGAATTTTTATTTTTTTCAATGTTTTTACCAATTTTTTTTGGATAAAAATATTTTTTTCAGATCTTAATAAAAGTCGACATCTATATTTTTGGTTTAGTTTAAATATTGGTGCATTAACTGGTCCCAGTATTTCTTCTTTAATATCTTTGGTAATTTGATTTTTTACTTTTATTGCTTCATTAATAGCTTGTCTCTCTTTTTTTCCAGAAATAATAACAGAAATAAATCTACAAAATGGTGGAAGCTTGTTTCGTTTTCTTAATTCAATTTCATTTAACAAGAATTTATGTGGATCTTTTTTAGAAATATTTAATAATATTTCGTCATTAGGTGTATATGTTTGAAAATAGATAGTTGATGATAATCCCTCGCGTCCAGCCCTTCCAGATAACTGATGATAAAGTTGAATGTTTTTTTCTGCAGATCTTAGGTCATATCCATGAGAAGAAAAATCAGCATCTACAACTACAATACAATTTAATTTTGAAAAATGAAAACCTTTGGAAATTAATTGTGTACCCACAAGTATATCAACTTTTTTATTTTCTATTTTTTCAATCAAGTCTTCCGAAGATTTTTTTTTATTTAAAGTATCGCTTGAGAATATTCGAATTTTTTTATTGGGATATCTTTGTTCTAATTCTTCTGCTATTCTTTCAACGCCCGGTCCGCACATAATGAATTCACATGGCTTGTTATCTTTGCAAATTTTATTAAGCTTAGTTTTATAACCACAATAATGACATAAAAGAAAATTTTTACTTTTGTGATAGTTGAGATTAACGGAACAATTAGGACAAAGAAATTTTTTATAACACTTTTTGCAAATTACAAACGGTGCAAAGCCTCGTCTATTTAAAAAAAATAGAACTTGGTCACCCCTTTGTAAATGGTAGTTAACTTTTTCAATTGTTTCATTTGCAAGCCAACTTTTATTAGAAATTTTTTTGTTATTTAAATTGATGATCTCAAAATTTGGCATAGATGCATCTTGATATCTTTTTTTTAATTTTGAAATTGAATATTTTTTATTAATAATATTATTAAATGTTTCTACCGAAGGAATTGATGTAATTAAAAGAACCTGAATTTTCTCAAAAGAGCCTCTTGATACGGCCATATCTCTAGCGTTATAAATAATTCCTTCATCTTGTTTATAAGAAGCATCATGTTCTTCATCTACAATAATTATACCTAGTTTAGCAAAAGGTAAAAAAAGAGAAGATCTTGCGCCAACTACTACCCTAATTTTTTTTTCAACAATTCCTCTCCAAATTATTTTTTTATTTTTTTTTGAAGTTGCTGAATGCCAAATAGCTGGTTCAAATCCAAAAAAATCTATAAATCTTTTTTTAAACTGAGTAGTAAGACCAATTTCAGGAAGCATAATTAATGCTTGATAACCTCGATTTATAATTTCCCTCAATCTATTAAAATAAACCAGTGTCTTCCCTGAACCTGTAACTCCATCCAAAACGTGTACATTAAATTTATTTCCCTTTTTTTTAATTTCAGATAGACATTTTTCTTGTTCTGAATTTAACTTATATTTTAAATTTCTGTTTAATTTCTGGTATTGATTAAAGGAATTTTCAGAAATATTTTCTACTGCTCCTTTGCTCAATAGTGTTAATCTAATACACATCCCAATTGGAACAATATTATAAATCGAAAACCAATTTAAAAAATCAATCATGCTCTCCTGCATTTTTGGGACATCCAACTTTTTTTCAATTTTTTTTATTAGAAATTTTTTTTCGGCTTTTTCAAACTTATCCCAAACAATACCTGTTATTTTAGATGAACCGAATGGTACGATAACGTAATTTCCTTTATCTAAATTTAAAGAATTACTATCATAAGTAAATGGGTGATCAAAAATATTAGGGATAAGAATCGGTACCTTCATATTTGTATAATATGAAAATTTTTTAAGAGTGTATTGGTCTTTTATCTACCGCAAGTGCAGCTTCTTTAATTGCTTCTGAATATGTTGGGTGAGCATGGCAAGTTCTTGCTATATCTTCAGAACTTGCACCAAATTCCATTGCCAAAACCATTTCTGCAATCATATCGCCAGCATAAGGTCCTACAATATGAACTCCTAATAGTTTGTCAGTTTTTTCGTCTGCTAATATTTTAACAAATCCCTCTGTTTCATTGATCACTTTTGCTCTTGAATTAGCCATAAAAGGAAATTTTCCAATTTTATATTTTATATTTTCATTAATTAATTGTTGTTCAGTTTTACCGACCGAAGCCACCTCAGGAGAAGTATAAATAACACCTGGAATAATATTGTAATTAACATGTCCCGATTGTCCTGCTATTATCTCGGCCACAGCAATTCCTTCTTCCTCAGCTTTGTGAGCTAGCATTGGACCTTTAATTACATCACCAATTGCATAAATGTTTTTGATAGATGTTTGGAATTTATTATCCACCTGAATTCTACCTTGATTATCACATTTTATAGACATTTTTTTCAAATTTAATCCTTCTGTATTAGGTTTTCTTCCAACTGCAACTAACACTTTATCTGCATGAATTTTTTCTCTTACATTGGTTTTATTGGATGTATAATCGACAACCGCTTTACCCTTTACTAAACTAACAGCTGTAACTTTTGAATTTAATTTAAAATTAATTTCTTGTTTTTTAAGAATTTTTAAAAATTCAATAGAAATATCTTTATCCATTCCTGTAACAATATGATCTAAAAATTCAATGACCGTAACATTAGATCCTAGTCTTTTCCAAATAGAGCCCATTTCTAATCCTATATAGCCTCCGCCAATAATAACCAGTTCTTTGGGCACCTTATCGAAGGATAAAGCTCCTGTTGATGAAACAATAATTTTTTCATCAATTTTTATACCTGGTAAAGAAGTTGGTACCGAACCAGTGCTAATTATTATACGATTTGCTTTGTAAATTTTTTTAGAATTTTTTTCCTGAACAATTATTTCATTATTTGATTTGAATGATGCCTGACCTTTTATGTAAGTAATTTTATTTTTTTTGAATAAAAATTCTATCCCTTTAGTTAAAACTGTCACAGATTTTTTTTTTGCTTTCATCATTTTTGAAAGATTTAAAGTTACTTTTCCTGTAGTAATTCCTAGGTTAGAAAAATTTTTTTTAACTTTGTTAAAATTTTCTGATAAATTCAATAAACTTTTTGAAGGTATGCATCCCACATTAAGACAGGTTCCACCTAGTGTATTTTTAGATTCGATACAAGCTGTTTTGAAACCAAGTTGTGAAGATCGGATGGCACAGACATAGCCTCCTGGTCCACCGCCGATTATAACTACCTGGAAAGTTTCAGACATTACTACAACTTTAAAAATAATCTTCTTGGTTCTTCTAAATATTCTTTAATACATTTTAGAAAGGAAACTGAATCTTTTCCATCAACAATTCTGTGATCGTAAGACAATGCTAAATACATGATGGGTCTTGACATAATTTTACCATCCTTTGAAACTGGTCTTTCAACAATATTGTGCATACCCAAAACACCTGACTGCGGAGGATTCAAAATAGGAGTCGAAAGCATAGATCCATAAACACCTCCATTACTAATTGTAAAGGTTCCACCTTGCAGATCTTGAATAGCTAGTTTACCCCCCCCTGGCCTTATCAGAAATAATATTAATATTTTTTTCAATGTTCGCGAAAGACATTTCATCTGCATTTCTTAATACGGGGACAACCAATCCTCTATCGGTTCCTACTGCAAAACCTATATTATAATAATTTTTATATATAATGTTATTCCCCTTTATTTCAGCATTAATTGCTGGAAAATTTTTCAACCCAACAACACATGCTTTAACAAAAAATGACATAAAACCCAATTTAACTGAGAAATTTTTTTGGAAATCTTCTTGGTAATCTTTTCTCATCTGAATAATATTATTCATATCAATTTCATTGAATGTTGTTAGTATTGCTGCATTTTCTTGAGCTTCCTTTAACCTTTTGGCTATAGTTAATCTAAGTCTAGTCATTTTAATAATTTCCTCAGGTCCATGCTTTATTTTTCTTTCAGAAGGCTGGGGAGATTGACTCATTAATCCAATTAGATCACCTTTTAAAATTCTTCCATCCTTTCCTGTGCCTTGAACTTTATTCACATCTATTTTTTTTTCATCCACAATTTTGCGTACCGCGGGTGATAATTCATTTGATAAATTTTTATCTTGAAAGGACTCTTTGTTTTCTGAAATATCTTGATTTAAAATTTCAGGTTGTTCCTTTTCTTCTTTTATCTGTTGATTTAAAACTAGAGGTTGTTTCATTTCTTCCTTTGCAGGTTGATTTAAAACTAGAGGTTGTTCCATTTCTTCCTTTACCGGTTGATTCAAAACTAGAAGTTGTTCCTTTTTCTCCTCACTACTACCTGACTCTTTCCTATCAAAAATTGATATATCTTTTTCTTCTTTAATAGCATCTTGCTTTTTTTTTTGTTCTTTTGATTTAGTAATTGATACAACATTCTCACTTGAGATAACTTCACCATCTTGTGAACTTATTGTTCCAAGTAAAGCTCCGACTTCGACTGTATCTCCTGTTTTAAAATTAATTTTTGATATTACACCTTCTGCTGGAGATGGTACTTCGACATTAACTTTGTCGGTTTCAAGCTCAAGGATTGGCTCATCCTCTCTTACTTGATCACCTTGGTTTTTTATCCATTTGGAAATAGTAGCCTCGGTAATGCTTTCTCCGAGAGCTGGCACAATAATGTTTGCATTCATATATTTGTTATTTAAAAACCTTTTCTATTATTTTTTTCTGTTGTGCAAGGTGTTTTTTTTGATATCCTGTAGCAGGTGAAGCAGCTGGGTTTCTTCCAATATAGCTAACTTTCGGATTATTTGATCCTATGTAATCCAATGTCCATTCGATATAATTTCTTGCAGCATTCCAGGCGCCCATATTTTGAGGTTCTTCTTGACACCAATAAAAATTGGCATTTTTTTTGAATCTTTTTAAATGTTGAGCCAATGTTTTCACTGGAAATGGATATAGTTGTTCTATCCTAATAATAAATACCTCATCATTTTTTATATTTTCTCTTTCTCTCAAAAGATCAAAGTAAACTTTTCCAGAACATATAATTACTTTTTTAATTTTTGTATCTTTTTTGAGTTTTATCAGCCCATAGCCTCCGACATCAGCATAATCTAGAAGAACTCTGTGAAAAGTATTTTTCCTGGTAAAATCTTCTATATTTGAAACACAATACTTATGTCTTAACAAAGATTTTGGAGTCATAATTATTAAAGGTTTTCTAAAATCTCTGTGTATTTGTCTTCTTAAAGCATGAAAATAATTAGCGGGTGTTGTGCAATTCATAACCTGGATATTTTCTTGAGCACATAGTTGTAAAAATCTTTCTAATCTTGCGGAAGAATGTTCGGGACCCTGTCCTTCATAACCATGGGGCAATAACATGACTATACCGCTTGCTCTTGACCATTTTCCTTCTCCTGATGCAATAAATTGGTCAATCACAACTTGAGCTCCATTTGCAAAATCACCAAATTGTGCTTCCCATACTACTAATGTTGTTGGTTCTGAAAGAGCATAACCATGTTCAAAACCTAATACAGCAAGCTCTGAGAGCAAACTATCAATTACTTCAAATTTTTTTTGTTTTTTTGAAATATTATTTAAAGGAATATAATAGCTGTTATCCTCCTTTTGATCTCTAAGCACAGAATGCCTTTGACTAAAAGTTCCTCTTCCTGAATCTTGACCAGAAAGTCTTACTGGATAACCTTCTTCTAAAAGAGTTGCGAATGCTAACTGTTCTGCTGTAGCCCAATCAAATCCTTTATCACTTTCAAACATTTTTCTTTTATTATCAAAAATTTTCCTTATTGTTGGATGTGCATTAAAACCTTCTGGAATAGAAGAAATTTTTTTTCCGATTTTTTTTATTTCCTCTATTGTAACACCAGTAATCCCTCTTCTATCTTTTCCTCTCTGTGGTTTAAATCTTGACCAAATTCCTTCGAACCATTCTAATTTTGATTTATATTCTTTTGCAGTTTTGAATTGTTCATCTAGAAGATTTTTGAAATTTGTTTTCATATTGGTAAATTCTTCTTTACTAATTGTTCCCTCTTTGATGAGCTTTTCTGCATAAACATATAGTGTTGATGGATGTTTTTTAATTTTTTGATACATCATCGGTTGAGTAAAAGAGGGTTCATCACCTTCATTATGTCCGAATCTTCTGTAACAAATCATATCTATTACAATATCCCTGTTAAATTTTTGTCTAAATTCCACTGCAATTTTTGCACAATGAACAACGGCCTCTGGATCATCACCATTCACATGCAGAATTGGTGCTTCAACCATTTTAGCAACATCTGATGGGTAAGGTGAAGATCTGGCAAATCTTGGGCTAGTAGTAAAACCTATCTGATTATTTACAATAATATGAATTGTTCCTCCTGTATTATGTCCCTTAAGACCAGACATTGCAAAACATTCAGCTACAACACCTTGCCCCGCAAATGCAGCATCACCATGAATTAAAACTGGAACAACTTTTTGTCTTTTAGTATCTTTGTGAAAAAATTGTTTTGCTCGAGTTTGACCTAATACTACAGGATTGACAGCCTCCAGGTGAGAAGGATTATCTGATAAACTGATATGAACCAAGTTACCATCAAATTCTCTATTGGAAGAAGCTCCTAAATGATATTTTACATCTCCCGTTGAGTCTTTAGCTGAAGAATAATCACCCACAAATTCATTAAAAATTCTTTTATAAGATTTTTGTAATAGATTTGCTAATACATTTAATCTACCTCTATGAGGCATTCCAATTTTAACCTCTTTCACACCTAATTGACCACCACGTTTAATTATTTGTTCTAAGGTAGGAATTAAAGATTCCCCCCCATCAATTCCGAATCTCTTTGTACCAACAAATTTAACTGCAAGAAACTTTTCGAAACCTTCAGCTTGTATTAATTTGTTTAGAATTGCCTTTTTACCACTTCCAGTGAAATGCAATTGATTTTCTTTTTTTTCCATTCTTTCTCTGAACCATTTTTTTTCGGTAGGATCTGAAATATGCATATATTCAACTCCAATTGTTGAACAATAAGTATTTTTGAGAAATGTAACTATTTCTTTAAGAGTGGCATATCCACGGTCTAAGTATTCTTGTAGATAAATTTTATTGTTAAGATCTTCTTTTTTAAATCCCTGACCAAGCGGATTAAGTTCATTAAGATATTCCCTTTTCATCAATCCTAGGGGATCAAGATTAGCTATAAGATGTCCTCTAATTCTATAAGCTCTTATAAGAGCTATAGCTTTTACAGACTGCTCTTTTTCTTTTTCATAATCTTCGTGAGAAGACACAAGCTCATTAGAAGATTTTTTTGCAGAAATTTTTCCTTGCTCTATTATTTTTTTAATATTAATTTTTTTAGGTGCCCAACTAGGTCCTTGAATTTCATTTAAAATATATTTTTTTTCATCATCTAGACCATCAAAAAATTCATTCCAATCTTGTGGTAATTCTGGGTCATTACTAATATATTTTAAATACATGCTTTCAATAAAAGCACTATTACTTTTGCTTAAAAAAGAAGTTTTTTCGTAAATTGAATTATCTTTAGTAACTGGCATTATTATTTATTTATTTCATAATAACATAAATATTGAATTATCAATTATGCAGTTTATGCAATAAAGTGTGGCCAATTTCTGCTGGAGATTTGGCAATAGTTATACCACATGATTGCATGATTTTTATTTTTTCTTCGGCACCACCCTTTCCTCTTGTGATAATTGCTCCAGCGTGACCCATTCTTCTTCCTGGGGGAGCGGTAATACCAGCAACAAATCCAACTACAGGTTTTTTTATAGTATGATTTTTTAAAAATTCTGCAGCTTCTTCTTCAGCGATACCACCAATTTCTCCTATCATCAATATTGACTTTGTTTCTGGGTCCTTTAAGAAAAGATCTAAACAATCTATAAAACTTGTACCGTTAATTGGATCTCCTCCAATACCAATGCATGTTGATTGACCTAAACCATTTTCTGTTGTCTGAGCAACTACCTCATATGTTAAAGTTCCTGATCTGGAAACAATACCTACAGATCCTCTTTTATGAATATTTCCTGGCATAATTCCAATCTTGCATTCATCAGGGGTTATTATTCCAGGGCAATTAGGTCCAATCAAACGGCTTTTGGATTTAGTTAAACATGATTTAACTTTTAACATATCCAAAACAGGTATTCCTTCTGTAATACATACAATAAGTTCTATTTTACTATCGATTGCTTCAATAATCGCATCAGCTGCAAATTGGGCGGGAACATAAATCATAGTTGCTGTAGCTCCAGTTGATTTCTTTGCTTCTTCAACCGTATTAAAAACTGGCAAACTCAAATGTTTTTGCCCACCTTTTTTTGGGGTTACACCTCCAACTAGTTGGGTTCCATATTTTATTGCTTGTTCAGAGTGAAAAGTTCCATGGGTACCAGTAAAACCTTGGCAAATTAACTTTGTATTTTTATCAACTAAAATTGACATATTATTTTATCGCCTTAACAATTTTTTTTGCTGCATCTGCCAAATTATTAGCGGATATGATCTTTAAACCCGAACTAGTTAAAATTTTTTTCCCTTTTTGAAAATTGGTACCAGCTAATCTAACAACAAGTGGAACTGAAATTTTAACTTCTTTTGCCGCATCAACTACTCCTTGTGCTAAAACATCACATCTCATTATCCCGCCAAAAATATTAATTAAAATTCCTTTAACAGATTTGTCGGATAGAATTATTTTTAATGCTGCGGAAACTTTTTCTTTAGATGCGCCACCTCCAACATCTAAAAAATTAGCAGGTTCTTCTCCATGTAATTTTATAATATCCATTGTTGCCATGGCAAGACCTGCTCCGTTTACCATACAACCAATTTTTCCACTCAATTTTATATACGACAAATCATGTTTGCTTGCTTCAATCTCTATAGGATCTTCTTCGTTTAAATCTCGCAGATTTAAAATTTCAGGATGCCTATATAAACCGTTATCATCAAAATTTATTTTTGCATCTAAGCACAAAACATTTCCCTTTTTAGTTATAACTAATGGATTAATTTCTATTAAACTTGCATCAGTTTTAATAAGTGTTTGATAAATCGATTGAATTATTTTTTGAGCTTGATTTTTTGATGAATTTTTTAAGTTAAAAATTGAAACAACTTTTTCAGTCTCTTCATCTGAAATTTTATTTTTATAGTCCAATCTATAAGTAATTATTTTATTTGGATTTTTTGAAGCAACATCCTCTATATCCATGCCTCCTTGTGCGCTTGCAATAAAAGCAATTTTAGAATTTGCTCTATCAATTAAGCATGACAAATAAAATTCTTTTTCAATTTCAGTAGCCTCTTCAATATATAATCGTTTAACTTCTCTGCCCTCAGGACCTGTTTGTTGAGTTTTTAAAAATTTCCCAAGTAGATTTGACGATTCTTTTTCCAAATCATCTAAGCTATCTAAAATTTTAATTCCTCCGGCTTTACCTCTGCCGCCTGCATGTATTTGGGCTTTTAAGACATACTTGTTGGTTTTAAGTAATTTTGACTTTTCTATTGCTTCTTCAACGGAAAAAGCAACTACGCCATTAGGAACGGGTACGCCAAATTTTTTTAATAATTCTTTTGCTTGGTGTTCGTGAATATTCATTACTTTTAATTTTATGATTATCTTAATTCTGGATCAATTTTACAAGCCGACAACCACAAATTATTCACTGCACTAATTGATTTTTCAAATTGTTTTTTTTCTACTTCATTTAGTGATAATTCTTCGATTTTTTCTACACCTTTGCTACCAATAATTACCGGAACTCCAACATATAAATTTTTTACACCGTATTCTCCATTTAGATACGCCGCACAAGGTAATAGTTTTTTTTGATTTTTTAAATACGATTCTGCCATTTCAACTCCTGAAGCTGCCGGTGCATAATACGCAGAACCTTTCTTTAAAAATTTAATTATTTCTGCTCCACCATCCCTCGTTCTTTGAATGATTTGATTCAATTTTTCTTTTGAAATTTTGCTTTCAGATATTAGTGTTTCTAAAGATTTTCCTGAAACCTTTGTGTATCGAGTTAAGGGAACCATAGTATCTCCATGTCCGCCCATTACTAATGTTTCAATCTGCTTTACTGGAACTTTAAGTTCCAAAGACAAAAATAATTTAAATCTAGAGCTGTCTAATACACCTGCCATTCCAATAACTTTATTTGTAGGTAATTTTGAATATTTTTGGAATGCCATTACAATAACATCCAAAGGATTAGTTATACAAATTACAAAAGCATTAGGAGCATGTTTTTTTACTCCTTCACTAACCTGTTTTATAATCTTTAAATTTATCCCCAAAAGATCATCTCTACTCATACCAGGTTTTCTTGGAACTCCAGCGGTTATTATTATTACATCGGAGGATTTAATATCTTCATATTGATCAGTTCCAATTAATTTAACTTCAAATCCATCCACAGAGGATGATTGTGCAATATCTAATGCTTTTCCTTTTGCTATTCCTGAGACAACATCAAACAAAACTATATCTGCAAGTTCCTTTAATCCAATTAAATGGGCTAGTGTTCCACCAATTTGTCCCGCACCAATCAAAGATATTTTTTTTCTCATTTTTATTTCATGGTAGGCATTACAAACTCTGGATCTGATCTTATTCCTGAGGGCCATCTAGAAGTAATCGTTTTAAGTTTAGTATAAAATCTTACGCCTTCAGGTCCGTGCATGTGTTGATCTCCGAAAAAAGATCTTTTCCAACCACCAAAACTATGAAATGCCACAGGTACTGGTATTGGAATATTAATTCCAACCATTCCAATCTTAATTTTGTTAGCAAAGGTTCTACCGATATCGCCATCCCGAGTATAAATACTTGTCCCATTTCCAAATTCATGATCATTTACTAAATCTACTGCTGACTTAAAATCTTTAACTCTAACAACGGAAAGAACCGGACCAAATATTTCTTCTTTATAAATTTTCATATTTTTTTTTACATAATCAAAAAGACATCCTCCAATAAAAAAACCTTTTTCAAAACCCTGAAGTTTTATATTCCTGCCATCAACTACAAGCTTTGCACCTTCTTTTATTCCAATATCTACATATCCTTTAACTTTTTCTAAATGTTCTTTTGTAACAAGGGGTCCCATTTCTGAACTTTTATCTGATCCTGGTCCAACCCTAAGCAATTCAACTTTTTTTGATAGTTTATTAACTAATTGATCTCCAACTTTTCCAACTGCAACTGCAACGGACTGTGCCATACATCTTTCTCCTGCTGATCCGTAGGCTGCACCCATTAAACCATTAACGGCTTGATCAAGATCACAATCCGGCATTACAACACAATGATTTTTTGCACCACCCAAAGCTTGAACACGTTTTTCATTTTTTGCAGCATTTTCATATATATATTTTGCAATAGGTGTAGAGCCAACAAAACTTATGGCAGCAACATCTTTGTTTGTTAACAAGGCATCTACTGCTTCCTTGTCTCCATTAACAACATTAAAAACGCCATCTGGTAACCCGGCTTCTTTAAATAATTGGGCCAATCTAACAGAACAAGATGGATCTTTTTCCGAAGGTTTTAAGATAAATGTGTTGCCACATGCAATAGATATAGGGAACATCCACATCGGTACCATAGCTGGAAAATTAAATGGAGTTATTCCAGCACAAATTCCCAAAGGTTGTCTGACTGACCAACTATCAACATCTGTACCTACATTTTCAGTAAATTCACCCTTAAGTAAATTTGGGATACCGCAGGCAAATTCAACAACCTCCAAACCTCTGATCAAAGATCCTTTTGCATCTTCATAAACTTTTCCATGCTCAGAAACTATTATTTTTGTAATTTCATCTGAATTTTTTTCTATTAATTCTTTAAATTTAAATATTACTCTTGCCCTTTGTACCGGTGGTTTATTAGACCAGTCAATAAATGCCTCTTTAGCTTTTTGGACTGCTACATCTACGTCATCTTTCGAAGCTAGATTAACTTCTGATGTTTGTTCTCCAGTTGCTGGATTAAATATCTTTGAAGTTCTTTTTGAAGAACCTTTAAACACCTTACCATTTACAAAGTGTTGAATTAAATTCATAAATACCTAGAAAATATTTAATTAAGCTTCTAGCTTGTTGCAAGCATTTTTTTAATTGAACCAATAGCTTTTGCAGGATTTAACCCTTTTGGGCAAGAGCTTGTACAATTCATTATAGTATGGCACCTATATAGTTTTAACTTATCAGCAACCATTTTTAATCTCTCTTTTTTTTCTTCATCACGACTGTCTGAAATCCAACGATAAGCCTGAAGTAGAACAGCAGGACCTAAATATTTTTCACCACTCCACCAATAACTTGGACAAGAAGTTGAACAACATGCACACATAATACATTCATACAATCCATCAAGTTTATCTCTACTTTCTTTGGGTTGATTAATTTCATTTTTTTGAGATTTAAGTTTTTTTATTTTTAACCAAGGTTCAATTGACTCATATTGTTTATATAGTGTATTTAGATCGGCAACTAAATCTTTGATCACCTTTAAGTGTGGAAGAGGGTAAATTCTTAAATCACCATTTATATCTTTATGTGACTTCAAGCATGAAAGTGTATTAACACCATCTACATTCATTGCACATGATCCACAAACACCATGAGCGCATGAGCGTCTATAAGTAAGGGATGAATCAATTTCATTTTTAATTTTATTTAAAATATCTAAAACTTTATTGCCACATGTATCCATATCTACCTCGAAAGTATCTTCTCTTGGATTTTCATTTTTTTCTGGGTTCCATCTATAAATATGAACTATTTTTAAATTTGATGAACCAGTTTTATCTTTAAAATATTGCCCTGGTAAAATTTTAGAATTTTTTGGAAGATTAAATTGTACCATTAATAAACCCTTTCTTTTGGAGGAAAAGTTTGAACATCATTAGTTAAAGTTGATAATTTTACCGGTCTATAGTTAATTTTAATTTCATTTCCGTTTTGCCAACTTAAAGTGTGTTTCATGTAATTTGAGTCATCTCTACTGGGATAATCTTCTCTCGCATGAGCACCTCTACTTTCCTTTCTAGAATTTGCAGATTCTAAAGTTATCATAGCTTGACGAATAAGATTATCAAACTCTAAGGCTTCCATTAAATCAGTATTAAAAATTAAAGATTTATCTTTAACTGATATTGATTGCATACCGTTAAAAGGTTTTTTAATTTCTTCAACTCCTTCTTTCAAAGTTTTCGCAGTTCTAAAAACTGCACATTTTGATTGCATAGTCTTTTGCATTGATAACCTAAGTTCGGAAGTTTTATTTGAACCATTTCCATTTCTTAATTTATCAAACCTATCTAATGACTTATCTGTTTCACTTTTTGGAATCTCTTCATGTGGTGTATTTTTTTTTATTAATTCAGCCGCTCTTTTTGCTGCAGCTTTTCCAAAAACTATAAGATCAATTAAAGAATTTGAACCCAGTCTATTTGCTCCATGAACAGAAACACATGCTGCCTCTCCAATAGCCATTAATCCGGAAACTGTTTTTTCGCCACCATTTAGAGTAATTGCTTCTGCTTTATAATTTGTTGGTATACCTCCCATATTATAGTGGACTGTTGGTACAACGGGTATGGGTTCCTTGGTTACATCTCTACCTACAAAAGTTTCTACTGACTCCGATATCCCAGGTAAGCGCGATTCAATTATTTTAGGATCAATATGTTCTATATGTAAATGAACATGATCTTTATTTTTTCCAATTCCCCGCCCTTCATTTATTTCAATAGCGATAGATCTGCTCACAACGTCTCTTGAAGCAAGATCTTTAGCATTAGGAGCATATTTTTCCATAAATCGTTCACCTTTGGAATTTAATAAAAAACCACCTTCTCCCCTAACAGCTTCAGAAATTAAACAGCCAATTCCATAAAGTCCGGTAGGATGAAATTGAACAAATTCCATATCCTGTAATGGTAGTCCTGCTCTTAGAGCCATGCCATTTCCATCGCCTGTACAAGTATGAGCTGCAGTAGCAGAGTAATAAACTTTGCCATAACCTCCTGTAGCCAAAATTGTTATGTGTGATTGAAATCGGTGAATTGTTCCTTCATTTAAATTCCAAGCTATCACACCCTTGCATTCTCCATTTTTCATTAATAAATCTAAAGCAAAATATTCAATAAAAAATTCTGTCTTATGCTTAAGTGCTTGACCATATAATGTATGCAAAATTGCATGGCCAGTTCTGTCTGCAGCCGCACAAGTTCTTTTAACAGGTTCATTGCCATAGTTTTTTGTCATTCCTCCAAAAGCACGCTGGTATATTTTGCCATCTTTAGTTCTGCTAAATGGAACGCCATAATGTTCAAGTTCTATAACTGCTTTTGGCGCTTCCTTGCAAAGATATTCAATGCAGTCTTGATCTCCCAACCAATCTGACCCTTTAACTGTATCGTACATGTGCCAGCGCCAGTCATCTTCGCCTGCATTGCCCAATGCAGCAGAAATACCTCCTTGGGCTGCTGATGTATGACTTCTGGTTGGAAAAACTTTTGAAATGCATGCTGTTTTTAAACCAGACTCGCTTAATCCTACTGCTGCTCGTAAACCTGCTCCTCCAGCTCCAACAACTATAACATCATATTCATGATCAATTATTTTATAAGTACTCATTAAAATTTATATAATAACAAAATAATGGTTATTAATGGAACAATTATACTCAATAAAAATGTCAAAAGATTTGCAACATTTTTGATTTTTTCATTTTCAATATAGTCTTCAAAAATTTCATTTAATCCAATTTTTGCATGAAAAAAACCAGCTACAAGTAAAATTATTGTAAGCCAAGAAAACATTGGATTACCAAAAAAATTCATTACCTCTTCATAACTACTCGTTGAAAGTGAAATTAAAGAAACACAAAACCAAACAATAAGAGGTGCAACTAAAAGTGCACTAATTCTTTGTAATATCCATTTACGTGATGCATTCATTTAAATTAATCCCTTTCCAATTAACCATAAAATAATAGTCATAACAAAAGAACTAATGACAACTATAATTCCAGAAAAATTTGCAGTTTTTATTTCATATCCATAACCTAAGTCCCAAAAAAAATGTCTAATTCCACTTAATAAATGATAACTCATAGACCAAGTAAAACCGATTAATATAAATTTTCCAAAAAAAGTTTTTAATAAAATTGAAAAATACTCAAATAAGTTTTCTCCTATACCTGCTGAACAAATCCAAGCAGAAATAAAAATAAGTCCAAACAAATTCAAAATTCCAGTAATTCTGTGAGTAATTGAAAGCAAAGAAGAAATTTGCCATCTATAGATTTGGAGATGTGGTGATAATGGGTTTTTTGAATCACTCATTATATATTTAATTAATATATTTTTTAATCAAAACAGTTGCAATTTGCACTGCATTAAGAGCAGCACCTTTAAGTAAATTATCAGAAACAATCCACATATTGATGGAATTTTTTTGTGTCTGGTCTTCTCGTATCCTTGAAATATAGGTTACAAAATCACCGCTTGATTCAACTGGAGTTATATAGCCACCATCTTCTGTTTTATCTACAACTTTGCATCCAGGAGCTCTTTCTAAACATTCTCTAATTTTTTTTGCATCAACCGCAGTATTAAATTCAATATTTACTGACTCAGAGTGTCCAACAAATACTGGAACTCTTACACAAGTAGCACTCAAAGCTATATTTTGCTCCAAAATTTTTTTTGTTTCTACAGTCATTTTCCATTCTTCTTTTGTGTAACCATCTTCCATAAAAGAATCGATGTGCGGTATAACATTAAAAGCAATTTGTTTAGTAAAATTTTTTGAATTTACTTTTTGTTTTTCTAAAACTAATTTGCTCTGTTCTTCAAGTTCATTCATGTGAACTTTACCCGCTCCAGAAACAGACTGATAAGTTGATACAATAACTCTTTTAATTTTAAATTGATCATGTAGAGGCTTTAGTACCAGCACTAACTGTATTGTTGAACAATTAGCATTAGCAATAATATTTTTATTTTTGTAAGATTTTAAAGCTTCGCCGTTAACTTCGGGCACTACCAAAGGAATTTCTTTGTCCATTCTGAAATATTTGGAATTGTCAATTACGATAGTTTTTTTTTGCTGCAATGGGAGCCCATTTTTTTGCTATAGCGCTTCCCGCAGAAAAAAAAGCTATTTTTACTTTTGAAAAATCAAAATCACTAAGTCCAATGATTGAGTAGGTTTTATTATTAAAAGTAATCTTTTTTCCAACACTTTTATCAGAAGCAATAAGATACAATTCACTAAACTCAAAATTAGTTCTCTCTAGAACTTCTAAAAGCTTTCTACCGACATTTCCTGTCGCCCCAACAATTGCTATATTCATATTAATTAAAGTATTACTATTGTTTTATGACCAATTCTAGTTGTGATTTTTTTCAATAAAATTTTTGACAATTTCTCTCATTTCAAAGGCTTTTTCAAAAATAATCATGTGACCACATTCTTTAAGCACTTGTAATTCAGAATTTTTAATTTTTTCAGCCAATTGTTTTCCTTTATTTAAAGGAACCATCTTGTCTTTATCGCCCAGTATACAAAGGGTCGGACAATTTATCTCTGATGCAGCTTTTGATCCATTTTTATAATTATTGCATGCTCTAAGATCAACAGCTAAACCTTCCTGAACTTGTCTTGGTGAATTAATAATTTTTTGAACTGGATTTCCTCCAATAAATTTTTTTACTCCTTCGTAGCCCCATTTCATCATAAGTTCTACAGACTTCATATCACCCCCGTCTGCATAATTAATCAGATCCGTATTAACCGGCAATTCATAAGATCCTGCTATGAGGTTTAAACTTTTAATTAGTTTTGGAAAACGGGAAGCAAACTCAAGTCCAACTAAACAACCTTGTGAATGACCGACAAATGAAATTTCATTTATTTTTAAATTTTTCATTAATTTTTGAATCCAATCCGCGATTTCCTCAATAGATTTTATTGCTGGTCCCTCTGAACCACCATGACCAGGTAAATCAAGTGACAAAATACTATAGCCCTTGGAAGCTAAAAATTGTTCGTGTAAAGACCAAACTATATGTGTAAGACCGCTACCGTGCATTAAAATAACTACTGGCCTTGTGGTATCAAAATCTAGCCCACCAGTTGATGCAAAAACACTTTTTTTATCTACTTCGAACTTCAGCCCATCTCCTTAGCTTTTTTTCTTAATTCGAATTTTTTAATTTTTCCGGTGGATGTTTTTGGCAATTCACAAAAAACTATTTTTTTTGGAAGTTTAAATCCAGCCAAGGTTTCCCTACAAAATTTTATTATTTCTTCCTCTGTAGCTTTTTTTTCTGGTGCTAGTTCAACAAAAGCGCAAGGTGTTTCTCCCCATTTTTCATCTGGTTTAGCAACGACCGCAGCAAGAGAAACTGAGGGATGTTTAGCTACTGTATTTTCAATCTCTATTGATGAAATATTTTCTCCGCCTGAAATGATAATATCCTTAGATCTATCTTTTATTTGAATGTAACCGTTAGGATGTATCACTGCTAAATCACCCGAATGAAACCACCCGCCTTTCATAGCTTTTTCTGTCGCTTCTTTGTCTTTAAAATAACCTTTCATCACTACATTTCCGCGTATCATGATTTCCCCTATAGTTTTTCCATCTCGTGGAACTGATTTCATAGTTTCTGGATCCATAACGTCAACGTCTTCAGTGTTAGGATAACGTACTCCCTGGCGAGCACTAATATCAGCTTTTTCATCTTCATTTAAACCATCCCATCCTTCATTCCACGCACACTGCAAAATATGTCCATAAGTTTCTGTAAGACCATAGACATGCATAACTTCAAAACCTAAGTTTTTCATTTTTTTGAAAATAATACTTGGTGGAGGTGCCGCTGCTGTTAAAACATATATCTTGTGCTTTAAGGGTTTTTGTTCTTCCTTCGGTGCGCTAGCCAACATATTTAATATGATGGGTGCTCCGCCAAAGTGAGTAACTTTATGTTCTGTTATTAAATCAAAAATTTCCTTAGCTCTAATATTTCTAATGCAGATTACACGGGCATGAAGCATAGCTAATGTCCATGGATAACACCAACCGTTGCAGTGAAACATAGGAACCGTATACAAAAAGTTTAAACGGTTTGGCATATTCCACGCCACTGCACTGCCAGTTGCCATCAAATAAGAGCCTCTATGATGATAAACAACTCCTTTAGGATTACCTGTCGTGCCTGATGTATAATTTAATGAAATCGCTTGCCATTCATCTTTTGGTCTTTTCCACACATAATTAATATCGCCTTCATTTAAAAAACTTTCATATTCAAATCTTCCAAACTTTCCTGCATCCTTTAAGTCTGCTTGCTTATCGTCAATATCTATAATTAAAATTTTTCTACTCAATCCTTCTATTGCTTTTTTTACAACATCATGAAATTGACGATCTACAATGAGTGCTTTGGTGTCACCGTGATTTAAAATGTATCCTACTGTTTTAGAATCCAATCTTGTATTAATCGCATTAAGCACAGCTCCAGTCATTGGAACAGAATAGTGAGCTTCAAATAATTCTGGTATATTAGGAGCCATAATTGATACTGTATCGCCTAGTTTAACTCCATGTTTTTCTAAAGCGCTAGCAAACCTTACACAACGATCATAAGTTTGTTTCCAAGTATACACTCGTTTTTTATAAATTATAGATTCGTAATTTGGATAAATATCTTTTGTTCGCTCAAGGAAGGTTATGGGAGTCAAAGGAACAAAATTTGCATTATTTTTTTCGAGATTTTGATCGTAATTGTTCATACCAATTAACTTATTTTAAATTCTTTTATAATTTCTGCAATTACTTCTTCTTTTTTATATCCCATCAAATGAATTCCTTTAACACCTTCAATTTCATGAAAAATTTTAATTAATTCAAGACAAATTTTTTTGCTTTCTTCTTTTTGATCTTTTGCTTGTTCTAATCTTTTTATAATTTCATCAGGAACATCAACTCCAAATAAATTATCATTCATCCATTTAGCACTTTTTGCTGAAGCAAAAGGACCTAAGCCAATTAAAAATGAGGTTTTTTCTAATATTCCAGTGTCATTCAAAACTTTCATATATTCTCTTAGTTTTCCAGCTTCAAAAACATATTGAGTTTGAAAAAAATCAACTCCATTTTTAATTTTATTTAAAATTTTTTCAGTATTTGGTTTTCCTTTTGATGGAACTTCTGCTCCTCCGATAAATAGTTTTGGTGCGGGATCAATAACTCTTCCTGATGGAAATTTTTTATCTTTTCTCATCATGTTAGCTGTTGTTACTAAAGTTGAGCTGTCAATATCATTCGCAGGTTTTGTTTCTGGTTGATCACCAATTTTAGGATCATCTCCTGACAAACAAAGAACATTGTGCACACCTAAAGCCGATGCTCCAACTAAATCACCCTGCAAAGCCAAACGGTTACGATCACGAACTGTTAATTGCAATATTGGATCAATATTATTTTGAGCAAGAATAATTGAGGCTGTGAGCGCAGACATATGTACTTTTGCCCCTGGACTGTCAGTAACATTAATAGCATCCGCAACATCTTTTAGCGGTTTTATATTTTTTAATAAGGTTTCCTTACTTGATGCATCTGGAGGTGTGGTTTCTGCAGTAAATACAAAAATACCATTATGTAATTTCTTATGAAGCAAGCTTTGATATTCCATATTCATTCCTAAAAGTTTTTAAAGTAAACGCCAAAAAACTAGCATAAATAGTTTGCTACCTCTATTTTAAAGTCATTGATTTCGGTTAATAGCTAATTTATTCTACATAAATCAAAGCGATACATAACTCGTCGTAAATTACGAAAGTGGGATCGGTCGTCTTTAAAATTTATTTTAAAGGAGATGCTGATGAAAATTGGATATTTTTGTAATATTACTAATTGGAAAAAGAAACCATATACAGAAATTTTAGATAATGCTCGGGATATAGCTGTTTATTGTGACAAAAATAATTGGGACTCTATCTGGTTTACTGAACATCATTTTAACCATGAAGGTATGGAGTCTTCTCCTAATCCGTTAATGATGTGCGCAGATATTGCCGCAAGAACAAAACAAATAAGATTAGGACAGGCTTGTAATGTTATTACTTTTTGGAATCCTATAAGATTAGCTGAGGATATTGCTGCTTTGGATCAATTTTCTAAAGGAAGAGTGGAAGTCGGTATTGGTAGAGGTATATATGGAAGAGAAGCTATTCATATGAACGTCGCAGCAGATTTAAAAGATCAAGCCAAAAATAAAAGGCTATTTCAAGAAACCTTAACTGTAATGAAAAAAGCTTGGACTGAAAAGTTTTTTAATCATAAGGGAGAATTTTATTCTTACCCTTCTCCAAACTTTGTTTGGCAACATGATATGAGTCCGCCTAATGAAGATTTTATGGATTTAAAAACCAATCAAATAAAAAAAATTGGTGTAATTCCTCGACCATACCAAAAACCTCATCCACCACTATGGCAAGTAGTAGACTCCACAGGATCTATAGAGTGGGCAGCAAAAAATGGAATTAATTGCATAATGTGGATTCCTACAGTTAAAACTTTAAAAAAAAGATTTGAAATATACAAAAATGCAAAATCTGAAACAGAAAAAAGAGATGTCCCAATGGGAGAGGGAATTTCACTAGTAAGAGATATGTTTGTCGCAGAAACAATGGAAGATGCAAAAAAGTTAGCTGGCGAACAAATGGTAAAATACATGAGATGGGTTTGCCATTGGAGGGGCCTAGGCAATCATATGGACCCAGGTGAGGAACTTCCTCAAACTAAAGGAAAGTTAGATTTATTAAATTATGAATTTTTGCATAAAAGAAATATGTTATTTGGTACACCAGACTATGTAATCGAAAAAATTAATGAATTACAGTCAGAACTTAATCTTCAAAATTTACAAGTGTGGTCAAGTATGCCTGGTGTAAAACATGAAGATGCTATAAAAAGTATTAAACTTTTTAATGACGAAGTAATTCCAAAAATAAATTCAGTAAAACAAGCAGGTTAATAATGGATTTAAAACTAAGAAAATTTACAAAATTTGTTGATAAAACTTTTATTGAAGGTGGTAAGCAAGCTAAAGAACCTGTTTTATTAGTTTCGGTTGCTGCTGTTATAAAAAATCCTTGGGCTGGGAAAGGATTTGTGGAAGATTTAAAACCAGCTATTCTTGATTTAGCACCAAAGCTTGGTGATATTTTGGTGCCTGAACTAATTAAAGAAATAGGTTCTGGAGAAAAAATTTTGGCTTATGGAAAAGCTGCCGTTGTTGGTTTAGCAGGTGAAATTGAACATGCGTCGGCATTTATCCATACATTAAGATTTGGAAATAAATTTAGAGACGCAGTCGGAGGTACTTCTTATTTAAGTTTTACTAATACTAGAGGACCTGCTGGATGTAAAATTGCAATACCGATGATGCACAAAACCGATGCTGGCTTAAGACCTTATTACTTAACACATGAATTTAATATTCAAGACGCACCTTGTGATGATGAAATTGTCGTTGCCATTGGTGGATCACCTGGAGGAAGAGCCCATGCCAGAACTGGAGATCGATACCAAGACATGGAAGAGATGGGGATAAAAAATCCCAAATAGTTTCAATGCCTTACACGTCAAATTTATTTGGTACTTTTTATTCATTAAATAAAGTCAATAAAGATAATCCAATAGTATTTATACATGGAGTTGGTTTAAACCATGAAATATGGAAACCGCAAATTGATTTTTTTAAAGAATACAATACACTTACTTATGATTTGCTTGGACATGGAAAAACACCATTAAGTAAATTAAAAGTAACTTTTAATGATTTTTCTCGACAATTACTCAACTTAATAAATGAATTAAAATTTAAAAAAATTCATTTGGTAGGTTTTTCACTGGGAGCTCTTGTTGCCAGGTATTTCGCTTCCAAATATAATGATAGGCTATGTTCATTAATAATTCATGCTTCAATATATAAAAGAACAGAAGAACAGAAGAGAGTAGTTATTAATAGATTTAACGTAGCTAAACTGAACAGACCAGCTTCAAAAAAATCGGCTCTTACTAGATGGTTAACGGAAGATTATATATCAAAAAATCCAGAAATTTATAAAGAAATATATTCAATGTTAGAAAATAATAGCAATAAAAATTTTTTAAAATCTTATGAACTTTTTACTCATTATAATGATGATGACGATGAGATTAAAAAAATTAATGTTAATACTCTAATAACTGCTGGCGAACACGACGTAAGATCGACACCTGAAATGGCCAGAAATTTAAATAAAGTAATAAAAAATAGTAAGTTTGTGAAGATCAAAAAAGGAAAGCATCTTTGTAGTATAGAATGTGCTGATGATGTTAATATAACTTTTAAAGAATTTATTGATAACAATAATGCCTAAATTTAAAGAATATAAAATGTACATCAATGGAGAGTGGGTTGATGCAGAAGATAAAAAAACCTTTGAAAGTCTAAATCCAGAAAACAACGAATCATGGGCTGTAGTTCCAGAAGCAAGTGCCAAAGACGTAGACAAAGCTGTTCAATCAGCACAAAAAGCTTTTGAGGGGGAGTGGCCAAAGTTATTCCCAAAAGAAAGAGCTAAATACTTAAGAGCAATAGCTAGCCAATTAAGAGAAAATGCAGAGTTATTAGGAAAAATTGAAACAATCGATACAGGTAAACTTTTTAGAGAAACGAAAACTCAGGCGAATTATATAGCTGAATATTATGATTATTTTGCTGGCTTAACAGACAAAGTTGAGGGAACCGTCTTGCCAATTGATAAACCTGATATGCAAGTTATCACAACTAGAATTCCTATAGGTGTTATTGCAGCAATTATTCCATGGAATTCACAAATGTTATTAACTGCCGTTAAACTTGCTCCCGCTCTTGCTATGGGAAATACTGTTGTAATCAAATCTTCCGAGTTGGCTCCAGCTACAATGTTTGAATTTGTAAAATTAATTGAAAAAACGGGAATACCCAAAGGAGTTGTAAATGTTATTAGCGGATTTGGAGATCCTTGTGGCAAAGCATTGACCAGTCATACTCTTGTCGAAAGAATTGCATTTACTGGAGGGCCAGAAACTGCAAGACACATAATAAAAAATTCTGCAGAAAATTTGTCTCAGGTAAGTTTAGAATTAGGAGGAAAAAGTCCAGTTGCTGTTTTCGAAGACGCAGATCAGGATAATGCATTGAATGGTATAACAGCAGGAATTTTTGGAGCTAGCGGCCAAAGTTGTATAGCTGGATCTAGATTATATTTGCAAAATAAAATTTATGATAATTTTTTAAATAAATTAATTGAACGAGCAAATAAAATAAAACTTGGTGGACCAATGGATCCTGACACCCAAATGGGTCCGCTTACTAGTTTTAAACAATTGGAAATAATAGAAAAAACAATTAAACTTACTATTGAACAAGGCGGTAAACTAAGATGTGGAGGAAAAAGACACGCTCTTTCAAATAAAGGTTATTACTTTCCAGCAACAATAATTGAATGCGAAAATCATAACCTTCCAACAGCTAAAAATGAATTATTCGGCCCAGTGCTATCAGTGATGAAATTTGAAACAGAAGAAGAAGTAATTAACAAAATGAATGATAACCAATATGGTTTATCTTCGGGAGTCTACACAAAGGATTTGGGTAGAGGTTTAAGAGTTTCGAAAGCAATACGTGCTGGGATTACATTCGTAAATACTTATAGACTAATATCACCTTCGGCACCTTTTGGTGGAATGAAAGATAGTGGGTATGGCAAAGAAGCTGGTATTGAATCAATAAAAGATTACACTAGAATTAAAACGACATGGTTTAACACTTCAAAAAAACCCATGTCAGACCCATTTACAATGGGATAATATTAATCAGTTTAACTAAACTTAAAATCCATTATATACTTACTTCCAGAAATTGCAGAATTATAATGAGTATCAATTCTGGGTAGTACTCGATTGAAAAAAAAATTTGCAGTTTTTATTTTATCTTCAAAAAAATTTTTGTTTTCTTCTATCTCTTTATAACAGACACTCAATACTTTTAACCAGGAATAAGCTAGAGCAATTAAACCCAGAACTTTAAGATAATCATTACATGCGGCGCTTACATCATCTTTTGCATTTTTTATGTTTTTTTTGATCCAAGCTGTAAAATTTATCACTATTTTTAAATAATGACTTAATTTTTCAGCAAGTGATTTTATTTGTGGGTGATTATTATTTTTTTTAATTTCTTCTTCGATAGATTTGATATATCGATCAATAACGTTTCTATCTTTATTGACAAGTTTTCTAAAAACCAAATCTATTGATTGAATTGAATTAGTTCCTTCATATATTGGGGTAATCCTGTTATCCCTATATAGTTGTTCAATACCTTGGTCTTTTGTATAACCATAACCTCCAAAAATTTGCATTGCATCACTAGTAATTTCCATGCCCATATCAGTAAATAGTGATTTTACTACAGGCGTCATTAAAGATACAAAGTCTGAAGCTTCTTCTTTAATTTTATTATCTTTGTGATGCAGGCTAACTTCAGTTTCTTGTGCTAACCAAAAACTTAAAGCCCTTTCACCTTCTATAATTGATTTCATGTTTAGTAATGTTCTTCTAATATCAGCATGATCAATAATTAAGTCTGCTCCATTTTTTGTTTTACTATTATTAGATTTTCCTTGTTTTCTCTCTTTTGAATAGTTTAATGCATTTTGATATGCTATTTCTGATAATCCCAAACCTTGTAGTCCCACGACAATTCTTTCTAAATTCATCATAGTAAACATTGAACTTAATCCTTTATTTTTTGGTCCAATCATATATCCAGCGGATTCTTCAAAATTTAAAACACAAGTAGCAGATCCTCTAATTCCCATTTTGCTTTCAATTGAATTAGTTGAAACGCCATTTCTTTGACCTAAGGATCCATCTTCTTTCACTTGAATTTTGGGCACTAAAAATAAACTAATACCTTTTGTACCCGATGGTGCATCAGGAGTTCTTGCAAGAACCAAATGTATAATATTTTCTGTAAGATCATGATCTCCAGAAGTTATAAATATCTTTTGACCAGTTAATTTATAAGTGCCGTCTGATTGCTCTACAGCCTTTGTTTTTAGTAATCCCAAATCTGTTCCACAAACTGGTTCTGTTAAGCACATTGTTCCACTCCACGTACCTTTAACTATATTTGGAAGGAATTTTTTTTTTATGGAATCCGTACCGTGATGAAGTATACAATTATAAGCACCTATACTTAACTCACTATACAATTTAAAGGAAAGACTGGCTGAAGATAACATTTCGTCAAAAAATGTCTTGATAGTGTTTGGCATTCCTTGGCCGCCATACTCAGGGTCACAAGACAAAGAAACCCATCCATCTTCAATAAATTTTTTGTAAACTTCTTTGTATCCTGGTGGGGTTCTTACTACACCATTTTCTAATTTAGCAGGTGTTTCGTCTCCAACCTTAGCTAAAGGTAATACAAGATTTTCCGTTAACTTTGCTGCTTGCTCCAATATATCTTTTGCAAGATCAGGATTAACTTCCTTATATTTTTCAAGTGCGTTGTAATGAGGATTATCCCTTAGCTTCTCAAATAGAAACATCATATCATTTATGGGAGCTGTATAAGTTGCCATTAATTTACCAAAGGTTTTCCTGTTGAAAGCGTGTGTTTAATTCGGGCTTGAGTTTTTTCCATTTGCATTAGTTGCATAAAAGCCTCTAATTCCAGAGCATACATATCCTCTTCTGATAATTCTTTATTAAGAGTTGTGTTGCCACCACTTAATACAAAAGCTAATTTTTTTCCAACTTCCATCCCATGCTCCAAAATTTTCTTTTCTCTAAGAAGATTTTCAAGAGTTTGGAACATTTTATCTCTTACCAGGCTTCCTGATAACTTAAAAGTTGGTTTCCTTGGTGGTTTATATCCATCTTTATTATTGTTAATTAAATTTTGAGAAACTGAAAGTAGCTTGTTTCTGTTCATAATACTTTTGTCTTTGTCTAATAAAAACTTAAACGGTATAGCCTCCACTGGAGAAGTAGCCGTCCTACCATAGCCAATAATATCAAATACTTTTTGTGGAGCAAAGTCGGGATCTTTTTTAGCCTCTTGAGTTTGCGTCCATCTCCACAATAGTTCTTTGGTTCCTCCTCCAGCAGGTATTAATCCTACAAGAGTTTCTACTAGACCCATCACAATATTAGTGTGAGCAACTACATAATCACTTTGAATACAAACTTCTTCACCACCACCCAAAGCCAGCCCTGATGGCGCGGAAATAACTAAATTATCAGAATATTTTAGTTGTTTACAGGTCATTTGAAAATGATGAATGAATTTTTCTATTGCTTTCCAATTTTTTTCTTTCGCAAAATCCATAATATAATTTAAATTTACTCCAGCTGAAAATTGCATACCTTCATTAATAATAATCAAATTTTTATCTGATGCTTCTTTTAACGCATCCATTGAATCATAATCCAACGTATTAGCTTTAGTGTTAAATTCTACAATTTTGTAATTATTATGCTCATATGTAATTGCTGATTTATTATCTTTATTAATTTTTGCTATCTGTTTTACTTTTCCTAGTGTTTCCAAATTTGTATAAATTTGTCTTTTTCCATAAAAAGTATCAGTTTTTTCATTGTAAAGTTTTTTTATAAATTCATTTGTTTTCAATTGAGTATCTTTTTCAACAAAAAATTTTACTCCAAGTTCTTCGAGCATTTCAAATGGACCCTTTGTCCAATTAAAACCAAGCCTCATTGCTTCATCAATATTGTTATAATCTTTTGTTACATTAGGAACTAAATAGGACGCATAAAGAATAATTTTTGAAATTACGGACCAAGCATATTTTCCATATTTATCATTTCTTGAAACTAGCTCTTTTAAATTAATTTTTTCACCAATATTGAGATCAATTTTTTTAGATGTAGAATAGTCTCTGGTAGTTAAATTAATTGCTTCTAATACTTTTCTTCCATCTTTTTTGTTCATTCTATAAAATCCACCTTTCCCTTTTCTTCCGGTGTAACCAGTTTCAATTAAATTCTTTACTAATGGAATTTCTTGTGCAACTTCATAAAAAACATCAGTGGTAGGTAGTTCTTTTAAAAAACTTTTTAAAACATCTGCCATCAGATCAATACCAATCAAATCGTATAGACCAAAAACTCCTGTTTTAGGTATGCCCATAGGTCTTCCAAAAATTGCATCTGCTTCTTCTATACTTAATTTCATTTTTATAGCTTCTATCATTGCTACCTGCATTGCATAAACACCAACTCTATTTCCTAAAAAGCCAGGGGTATCTTTGCAAATAATTACTCCTTTACCTAAATTTTCTTCACAAAAGTTTTTTAATAAATTTATTTTTTTTACATCATTAATATTATCGGTGACTATTTCTAATAAACCCATGTACCTAACGGGGTTAAAAAAATGGGTTATACAAAAATCTTTTTTGTTTTCTTTGGACATTTTGGCTGACAAAACTTTTAAGGGTATGGTTGATGTATTTGATGAAATTATTGAATCTTTTTTTCTTGTTTTGAAAATTTTTTTATAAATATCATATTTAATATTTATTCTTTCAACTACTGCTTCAACCACCCAATCAGCTTTTCCAACAATTCCAAAATTTTCTTCTATATTACCAACTTTAATATTATCAATTTTACTTTTATCAATTAATAACGGAGGTCTAGACTCAAAAATTCTTTTTTTTGCTTTTTCAGAAATTTCAGTCTTTAAATCTAGAAGTGTTACAGGAATGTTGGCATTGCATAATTGTGCTGCAATTCCACTACCCATAGTGCCAGAGCCAATGACAACTACATTTTTGATATTCATTGGGCCAGATACTATTTAAGTTTTGAAATTATTGCATCCCCCATTTGTGAGGTGGATACTTCTTTTTTTCCTTTGGATAAAATGTCTTTAGTTCTTAAACCGTCATCAAGAACCTTTTGAACTGCTTGATCTAAGTTATCAGCTTCTTGATCTAAATCTAATGAATATTTAAGAGCCATAGAAAAACTTAGAATAGCAGCTATTGGGTTTGCTATTCCTTTGCCAGCAATATCTGGGGCAGATCCGTGTACAGGTTCATACATAGATCTCATATTACCATTTTTGTCTTTTGCTCCTAAAGATGCAGATGGTAATAAACCCAATGAACCTGTTAGCATAGCCGCTTCATCAGACAGCATATCTCCAAATAAATTATCTGTAACGATAACATCAAACTGTTTGGGATTTCTTAGTAGTTGCATAGCACAATTGTCTGCAAGCATATGACTCAGCTCAATATCAGTATAATCGTTGTCTCTAACTTTTTGGACTTCTTCTTTCCATAAAACTCCTGACTCCATAACGTTTGATTTATCACATGAGGTTACTTTTTTATTTCTTTTCATCGCAAGTTCAAAAGCTACTTTGGCTACTCTAATTATTTCATTAGTTGTGTAAGTATGAGTGTTAATGCCCTTTCTTTCTCCATTTTCGATAGGTTTTATTCCTCTTGGCTCACCAAAATATATGCCTCCTGTAAGTTCTCTAACAATCATGATGTCAAGACCAGAAACAATTTCAGGTTTTAAACTAGATGCTTCAACCAATTGTTTAAAACAAATTGCTGGTCTAAGATTTGCAAATAATTTTAATTCTTTTCTTAACTTCAATAATGCTCTTTCAGGTTTCTTCGAAAATTCTAAATTATCCCACTTAGGACCACCGCAAGCACCAAAAATTATAACTTCGGATTCTAGCGCCTTATAAAATACTTCATCAGTAATTGGACTTTTGTGTTTTTCAATTGAAGCTCCACCAATCAAATCTTCATCTATTTTAAAATCTAAAGATTTTTTAGAGTTAAGCCATTGAATAACTTTTTTTACCTCATTAACAACTTCTGGGCCAACACCATCACCAGGTAATAACAAAATTTTTCTATTTTTAACTTTAATCATATTAATTCATCCAAGGTTTAGTTTTTTGGATATTTTTTTCATAAGAAGTTATTTCATTAGATTTTTCTAAAGAAAGCGCAATATCATCCAAACCATCTAACAAACATTTTTTTTTAAAAGCATCAACTTCAAAACTAATTATTTTATTTTCTAATTTAATTTTCTGTTCAGAGAGGTTTACTTCTATGGATTCTTTTCTTTCCGAATATTCTATTAGTTCTTCTAGTTGTTTTTGATCTAAAACTATAGGTAACATGCCATTCTTAAAACAATTGTTATAAAAAATATCTGCAAAACTTGGACTTATTACACATTTAATTCCAAAATCTAATAGAGCCCAAGGTGCATGTTCTCTTGAAGAACCACATCCAAAATTTTTTCCAGCTAATAAAATAGATGACTTATCATAAGGTTCTGTATTTAAAACAAAATCATTCACTTTTTTTCCTTGTTCATCGTATCGCATTTCAAAAAATAAACTTTTTCCAAGTCCACTTCTTTTTATTGTTTTTAAAAATTGCTTAGGAATAATCATATCTGTATCAACGTTCATCATCGGAAGATTTGCTGGTACACTTTTTAAAATGTCAAATTTTTCCATTTTAATTTTGAAACTTTCTTACGTCTGTTAAATGTCCATCAATTGCCGCAGCCGCAGCCATAGCTGGACTTAATAAATGTGTTCTGCCTCCACGGCCTTGTCGTCCTTCAAAATTTCTATTTGAAGTAGATGCGCATCTTTCTTTAGGATTAAGCTTGTCTGCATTCATGGCTAGACACATAGAACAACCTGGTTCTCTCCATTCAAATCCAGCTTCTTTAAAAACTTTGTCTATTCCTTCTTCTTCAGCCTGCTGTTTTACGAGACCAGATCCAGGAACAACCATAGCATTTACATGCTGGGCAATTTTTTTTCCTTTTACTATTTTGGCTGCATCTCTTAGATCACCAATTCTTCCATTAGTACAGCTACCAATAAAAATTCTATCAACCTTAAGATCGATTATTTTAGTATTTGGTTTAAGTCCCATATAATTTAGAGATCGATTCATTGATGCTTTTCTGTCTTCATCTTTTTCATCTGCAGGGTCAGGGACAATACCAGTAATCGGAACAACATCTTGAGGAGATGTTCCCCAAGTTACCATTGGACTAATATCATCACCTCTAATTTCTACTTCCTTATCAAACTTTGCTCCAGAATCTGAATGGAGTTTAGAGCAATATGCAATAGTTTTATCCCAGTTTGTTCCCTTTGGAGATTTAGGTTTGTCTTTAAGATATTGAAAAGTTTTTTCATCAGGTGCAATTAATCCTGCACGTGCACCTGCTTCTATTGACATGTTACAAATTGTCATTCGCTGCTCAATGTTTAAATTTTCTATAACAGGTCCAGCATACTCGATAACCATGCCAGTTCCGCCTGCAGTACCTATTTTGCCTATAGTCTGTAAAATAACATCTTTAGATGTAACTCCTGTATGTAATTTACCCGTTATCCTTACACAAAGATTTTTTGATTTTTTTTGAATTAAAGTTTGAGTGGCTAACACATGTTCAACTTCTGATGTGCCAATACCAAAAGCTAATGCTCCAAAAGCTCCGTGCGTAGCAGTATGACTATCTCCACAAACTATAATTGTACCGGGTTGAGTAAAACCCTGTTCTGGTCCAATAATATGAACAATACCTTGTCTTTTATCCTTCATATCAAAAACTTCGATTCCAAACTCCTTACAGTTGTTCTCTAATGTTTCCACTTGAATTTTTGATTCCTCATCTTCAATACCTTTTGATCTATCGGTAGTTGGTACATTATGATCTGCAACAGCAAGAGTTAAATTGGGTTGTCTTACTTTTCTATTGGCCGCTCTTAGTCCTTCAAAAGCTTGAGGGCTAGTTACTTCATGAATTAGATGTCTATCCACATACAGCAAAGCAGTTCCATCTTCTTGCTGATGAACTAAGTGTTCATTCCAAATTTTATCGTATAAAGTTAGGGGCATTTAGAAAAAACTTATTTTTTTTCTTTATCAGATTTTTCTTTTTTTTTAGTTAGTTTTTGATCTTTTTTTTCTTCCACTTTTTGAGCTGTTTCTTTTTTTATTTCTCCAATATTTTGTTCAGAAGATTTTAAAGAACTATCAATTTTATTTTCTACTTCTTCTTCATGTTTATTTTCTGATTTAACTTTTATATCAATTCCAATTTTTTTCTTTATTTTCTCAGCAATTCGTGCTGATTTTCCGGTTCTATCTCTCAAATAATATAACTTAGCTCTTCTGACCTTGCCTGTCCTAATTACTTTTATTGAATTAATTATCGGACTAAATAGTGCAAAAGTTCTTTCAACACCTTCTCCGAATGATATTTTTCTAACTGTAAATGAAGAATTTATATCTCTATTTTTTTTTGCAATACAAACTCCTTCAAAATTTTGGATTCTTTCTCTTTTACCTTCAGTAATTCTAACTCCAACTTTAACAATATCTCCTGGAAAAAATTCAGGATATTTTTTAGATGTCAAAATTTTTTTAACACTTTCTTTATTAATGTCTTCAATATTTTTCATAATACTAATCAAAATTGTTTATTTTTTATTTTTTATTTTTGTCATTATATTTTTTCCACAAATCTGGTCTTCGGCGACGTGTTATAGCTTCTGATTGTGACAAACGCCAGTCTTTAATTTTGGCATGATCTCCTGATAATAAGACATCGGGAACACATTTTGATTCCCATTTTTGAGGTTTTGTATATTGCGGATATTCTAACAGATTATTTTCAAAACTTTCTTCTAATGCAGATTGATCATTTCCCAAAACTCCAGGAAGTAATCTAACTATCACATCGATGAAAACATATGCTGCGGTTTCTCCTCCAGACAAAATAAAATCTCCAATACTAACTTCTTCAATATTTCGTGTTTCAATCACTCTTTGGTCAATTCCCTCAAAATGACCACAAATAATATTTGTCGTTTTTTCTTTTAAAAAATTTTTTGCCATTTCTTGGGTGAACTTTTTTCCTTTAGGAGAAAGATAAATAATTTTTTCATCCTGCTTTACATATTTATTAAGTGAATTTGCTAAAACTTCTGGTTTTATAATCATTCCACTACCTCCACCAAAAGAAGTATCGTCTACGGTTTTATGTTTATCTGTTGCACCATCTCTGATATTGCATATTTCAAGTGCCCAGATATTTTTTTCTAGGGCTTTTTTGTATAAACCATAATCAAACGGTCCGGGAAATAACTCTGGATATAATGTAAATATCCTCGCAGTCCACATTGTTAATTATTTTTTATCCTTTTTCTCTTCTGCTTTTGGTGCGGCTTCCTTTTTTTCAGCAGGTTTTTGATCCTTTTTTTCTTCTGCTTTTGGTGCGGCTTCTTTTTTTATATCCTCTTTACTATCTTTTTCTGTTTTTTTTCTATCTTTTTTTGGAACACCCTTTAAAGGATTATTACCTGGTGTTGGCATAGGAATTATTTCTGCCTCCCCAAGAATTCTTGCAACTCTAGTTGTAGGTTTTGCTCCCTGACTCATCCAATATTTGACTCTTTCAACTTCAATTTTCATTCTATCTTTTTTATTTTTTGGAACCAAAGGATTAAAAAAACCCAATTTTTCTATAAATCTTCCATCTCTAGGAAATCTACTATCCGCAACAACTATTTTATAAACTGGTCTTTTTTTTGCTCCACCTATTGATAATCTAATTTTAAGCATATTATTTGTCCTCCATTATTACGGGACCGGAAACTGGATCCGTAAGACCTAGTTCTGGTGAAATTTCTTCAAGCAAAGGTCTAACTGTATCTAAGCCAGCAATCATTTTATCTCTTGCTTTTGCGATTGATTGCTCATCTTTCCACTCTCCTATGATACACATATTATTAGGGCCAGTTTGAATTTGCTTCATTGAAATCAAACCTTCTGTTCCTTTTATATTATCAAAAAATTCTTTTAATTTTTTCATATATTCTTCTTTTTTATCTTCCTTAACTTTGCTTCTAACAACATTCATAAAATTAGACATTTTTCTTTCCTTTCATTTATTTAATTTGGTTAAAAATTTCCGGAGGTATTCCATCTTTAGGATCACCTTTAGACATTTTTTTCATCATATTGGTCATCATTTTAAATTGCTTTAGCAATTTATTTATAGTGGCAGAATCCGCTCCTGAACCACTAGAAATTCTTTTTTTTCTTGAAGCATTAATTATTTTTGGATTTAATCTTTCTTCTTTTGTCATTGATAAGATAATTGCTTCATTGATTTTAATTATATTTTCATCAATGTTTGCATTGTCCATTTGTTTTTTTATTTTGGATACTCCTGGTAACATTGACAAAACTCCTTCCATTCCTCCCATTTTTTTCATTTGTCTAAGTTGATTTAAATAATCTTCCATAGAAAAAGCGCCTGATCTTAAATTTTCTTCTGTTTTTTTAATATTTTCTTGATCTAAATCTTGAGAGGCTTTTTCAACAAGAGAAACTATATCTCCCATTCCAAGAATTCTATTTGCTATTCTATCGGGATGAAAAACTTCAAAATTTTCAATTTTTTCTCCTACTCCTAAAAATTTTATAGGTACTCCCGTGGTAAATTTCATGCTTACTGCCGCTCCACCTCTTCCGTCTCCATCAGCTCTAGTTAGTACTATTCCAGTTAAGTCAACAGCTTTTTTAAATTCTGTGGCTATATTTACTGCCACTTGGCCTGTTAGAGAATCAGCCACTAATATTACTTCTGAAGGAGTAAGAGTTGATTTTAACTCTTTAATTTCACTCATCATTGAAAGATCAATTTGAGTTCTTCCAGCTGTATCAAAAATAATTATATCTGATCCAGACAAAGAAGCTGCTCCTAAAGCTATTCTTGCAATATCGTTTGGTAATTGGTCCTTAACTACAGGTAAAGTTTGTATAGAATTTTGTTCTCCTAAAATTTTAAGCTGTTCTTGTGCTGCAGGTCGATAAACATCTAAGCTTACCAATAAAGATTTTTTTTTATTATTCTTTTCAAGATATTGAGCTAATTTCGCAGCTGTTGTGGTTTTACCCGAACCTTGAAGTCCTACAAGCAAAATAGAAACCGGAGGAACAGCGTTCAAATTTAACTCTGATTTTTTATCTCCAAGTAATTGAACCAGTTCATCATAAACTATTTTTACAATCATTTGACCGGGAGTAGTGGATCTTACAATTTCCTGGCCGATAGCCTTAGGTTTTATATTTTCAATTAATTTTTTTGCTACGGGTAAAGCTACATCAGCTTCTAATAAAGCCTGTCTAATACTCCTCAATCCTTCCTCCACTTGTTTTTCATTCAGTGAAGGAGCTTTTTTTAATGAAGAAAAAATTTCTTCAAATTTATTTGTTAAATTTTCAAACATTTTACAACATCCAACAACAAACGCATTAGTGGGCGAACTCTCGCTGACTAATGTCGATCTCTTTGTTACCAAAGACACCGCAAAGAACTACTATTTTTTGCGGAAGTTCGCCTAAATTACATTAGACCTTCAAAAAGTCAATAAATAAGTTAAAAGTCTAAGTATTATGAATTTAAGAGCATACAAAATGGACGGATTAGGAAATGATTTTGTAATTTTTGATAATAGAAAAAAAGTAACTCACCTACGCAAGAGTGAAATTATTAAAATTGCTGATAGGAATTTTGTAGGCTGCGATCAACTAATTTTTATTAACAAAAGTAATGATTATGATGCAGAATTAGATTTTTATAATTCAGACGGTGGAAATTCATCTGCATGTGGTAATGGTACTAGATGTATTGCTTATTTCATTTCAAAAGAAAAAAATAAGGAGGAAATTATATTTAAGACTCGAGGTGGAATTCTTAAATCAAAAATTTTGGGAAACAACATGGTAGAGACAAATATTGGAACTCCAAAATTTGATTGGAAAGAAATTCCTTTGAGTAAAGAAATTGATAATACTAATTTAGGAATTACTATATTTGACCAAGGTGGAATTAGATTGACAGGAGGATATGCTTTAAACGTTGGAAATCCCCATTTAATTTTCTTTGTAGATAAAGTTGAAAATTATGATCTACCCAAAATAGGTCCTGATCTAGAAAAACACTCACTGTTTCCAGAAAAATGCAATGTTACTTTTGCAAAAATTGAAAGTAAAAAATTAATTAAAGTCAAAGTATGGGAAAGAGGTGTTGGAATAACAAAGGCTTGTGGGACCGCTGCTTGCGCAACAGCAGTTGCTGCTTATAAAAAAAAATTGACACAAAATATAGTTGATATTCAATTTGAGCTAGGAGCTATAACAATCTCTATTGATAAAAATAATTCTATAAATATGAAAGGCAAAGTTTCTAAAATAAAAGAAATTGATATTAAAATTTAGTTAAAAATGGGAATTTTTGAAAAATTTAAAATTGGTTTAAATAAAAGTTCTAAAAATCTCTCTGAAGGTTTTAAAAATTTAGTTATAAATAAAAAAATTGATTCAAAAACTCTTGATAATCTAGAAGATTTTTTAATTGAGTCTGATGTAGGAGTGGTTTCCGCAAAAGAATTAAAACAAATTTTTGCTGACACTAAGATTGATTCAAAAAAAGATAGTTTAAATCAAGTTAATTTAATCGTTGAAAGTTATATTAAAAAATCAATGAAACCACTTGAAAAAAAGATTGTTATTGAAGAAGGTATAAAACCAAAAGTAATACTAATTGCGGGTGTTAATGGAGTAGGAAAAACTACGACGATAGGAAAGTTAGGTAAAATATTTTCTAAAGATAGTAAGCAAGTTGTTTTTGCTGCTGCAGATACATTTAGAGCAGCTGCTATTGAGCAATTGGAAATTTGGTCAGAAAAAATTGGTGCTAAAATAATTAAATCAGAAACTGGTTCTGATCCGGCATCTGTTGCTTTCAAGGCAATAGAATTTTCAAAAAAAAACAATATTGATTGTCTCTTAATTGACACTGCAGGCAGACTTCAAAATAAGAAAAATTTAATGGATGAATTAAAAAAAATATCAAAAGTGTTGAAAAAAATTGATCCTCATTCTCCTCATGAAACAATATTAATATTAGATGCAACAACTGGACAAAGTGCATTAAACCAAGTTGAAGAATTTCAAAAAATTACTCCTATATCTGGATTAATCATGACTAAGCTTGATGGTACCGCAAAAGGAGGAATTTTATTAGCAATTGCTCGAAAATATAATTTACCAATTATTGCAATAGGTTTAGGTGAAAAAGAAGATGATTTGGAATTATTTAGAGCAGAAGATTATGCTAAAGCTCTAATGTCTTCTAATTGATTAAATTTATAGAAATTAAAGGTTTGTAATATTTGCATTTATAAAGTGAATTCATATTTTTAAATCCACAACCTTTAAGTATAGAAGAAATCAAAAAGTTATATTGATTATTTTCTGCCAGTTTCTCAAGCGTATTACTGTTGATATTGTATTTAAAATTTTTATTTATTGATTTAACTGCACTGATCATAATAATCGTATGATTATCACCTAATAAATAATAAGCATAATCTTCAGGAAAAACCGGATATTCATAATTGCTTATTAGAGATTTGGCTTTATTAGGAAACCAATCGTAAGTAATTAATGGTTTCGTTTTTTTTGTTTTATTATTAAATAGATATAGATCTTGAGGATAGTCGGTAATATAATTAAAATCTTGCCCTTTTGCTAGAACAGCTTTATCTCTAGTTTTAAAAAAAAGCGTAAATTCTTTATCGTGAGACAGCATTTTTCCAATATTAAAAATTTCTCTAACATCTTGCTTATAAGGAGTAGATTCATTTGAATTTCCTTCTATGTTGAAGCAAAACAGAAAAAAAAAGATATAAAGTAAAAATTTGTTCACAAGACAAAACTAAACTTTATTTGTGAAGCTTATTTGTTTAAATTGTGTCTTAATTTAAGCTTTCTATAAACGATTTTAGTTTTTCTAGAAGCAATTTATTATAATCCATCATATGATCGTCATATTCTGAAAAATAATAAGATTTAGGTAAATTTGCAGAAGTATAGATCTTTTTTCCCATCTCAAAAGGCACTATGCTATCACTCTTGCCATGCATAACTAGAACGGGAATATAGATATTTTTTATTTTTTTTATGCTTTCATATCTATCTTTCAATAATAAACTTACAGGAAAGAAAGAATAATATTTTTTTCCCATTTCAACCATCGATGTAAATGGAGATTCCAATATCATTCCTGCAAAATTTTTATTTTGGGCAATTTCTATTGCAACAGCCGTTCCCAATGACTCACCAAATAAAATAATGTTTTCTTCTTTAATTCCTTTCGATTCAAGCCAATTTACAGCACTTTGGCCATCATCATAAAGTCCCTTTTCATTTGGTTTACCAGAATTTCCACTAAATCCTCTCCAAGCTATTATTAAAAAGTTTAGTTCTAAATTTTCAAAATGATTTAGTTTATATATTCGATTTTCCAGAGAACCAGCATTGCCATGGAAAAATAAAATAGTTTTTTTTGCAATATCCTTTTTGTAAAACCATCCTAGAAGATTATGTTTATCTGAAGTCGTAATAGTAACTTTTTCTATTTTGGGAATTAAATTATTAGCTTCGGTGTAACTATTTACATTTGGATGATATAGCAATTTCCCCTGATAAAAGTATAAAAAAATTAACAAAACAAGGTAGATTGAAATAATTAAAATAATAAATTTTGTAAAAAACATTTTATTATTCAAATTTAGCAATAAAAAATAAATTTTTATTATTTTTTAATTGATTTTAAAGAATCATAAATCAAAAGAGATAAGCAGAATATAACTATTATCCAAAAAGGAAGGCCTCTCCAAAATCCTGCAAGACCCGTGCTTATACTCCAAGCTAAACCAAAAAGAAAAATTGCGACAATTGTAACGCCTAAAAAAATTGTAAACTTTTCACTAAATTTCATAGTTAATACTCTGTCATCTTTTAATTTTACTCATCAACCAACTAGCATTCCTGAATAATCTTTCATCATCAAATAAAGACGAAACTAGTTGCACACCAACTGGAAGACCATTTTTTCCTTGTAATAAGGGTAAGCTAATACAAGGCATTCCGCAATATGTCCAAACCGTACAAAATATGGGATCGCCAGTAGATTTTAAACCTTTGGGAGCCTCTCCTGTTGCTGATGGAGTTAAGATTGCATCATAATCGTTAAAAAATTGTTTAAAGTAGGTATTTGCTACATCTATCTTGGTCAAAGCATCGTTGTATTCTACAGAAGTGTATTTCATTCCTCTTTCAATAGCCTCTATAATTTTATCACTTAGCTTATTTTTTGACTTATTATATTCTCCGGAAAAAGATCTCGCCATATCTGACTCCATAATTATTTTATGCCAATCTGGTATTTTAGCAAAACCCTCTGGTAACTCTATTTCTTCTACCTGACCTTTAAGTTCATCTTTTATTTCACTAAATCCATCTGCCACATCTTCATCTAGTTTGTCCATAAAAGGTAACTTGATGTAAGCTAATAAAGGTTCCATAGGTGGCTTTTGTCTGCTCACGGCTAATAATTTCGGTCTAGGATTTAAAGATGAATCAGGATCTTGCTTGTCATAACCAATAAGCTGCTCGCTAATTAGTGCTGCATCTTCTATAGAATTAGAAAAAATACCAACTTGGTCCAATGCCTGAGAAATTTGTAACACTAAATGTCGTGAAATTAATCCTTTAGTAGGTTTATAGCCTACTACACCGCAGTAGGAAGCTGGTCTAATAACCGATCCGTTAGTTTGACTTCCAATAGCAAGTGGAACCATATGTGAAGCAACAGCTGCAGCCGATCCGCTTGATGACCCGCCAGGTGTTCTACTAAGATCGTGAGGATTTTTAGTTTTGCCGGGAGAATAGTATGCAAGCTCAGTTGTTACTGTTTTTCCCATGATGATCGCTCCTGCCTGTTTTAATTTTGATACAACTGTACAATCATTCATACTTAGATTTTTCTTATGAATTTCTGTACCGTCCGTAGTTGGCATATCTTCTGTATCAAAAATATCTTTAATGCCAACAGGTATGCCATGAAGATCTCCGTGTTTACCTGATTGATGTAGTTCATCCGATTTTTTTGCTTGAGCAATGGCAAGTTCTGGATCAAAGAATTCCCAAGCTTCTACGTCTTTTTCTTTTTTTTTTATTTGTTCTATATAACTTTTAACAAGTTCTTCTGATGTAATTTCTCCTTTTTTAATGGATTGAACCATTTCTACTGCAGAAGTATTAAGCGTAGACATAAATATTATTTACCAATTCCAAAAAAGAAATCTGGTAAAAATAATGCTATCCCTGGGAAATTATACATAAGAACCATAGTAAATATTACTATGAACAAATAGGGCATTATGCTTTTAAAAATTTCTATTAATTCAATTGCATCTCCCACAACACCTTTTAAATAATAAGCTGCCATGGCCATGGGTGGAGTTAAAAATGAAGTTTGAAGATTCAAAGCTACTAACATAGCAAAAAAGTAAGGATTAACCCCAAATGTATCTAACATAGGTAAAAAAATTGGAACAAAGATAATTAATATTTCTGTCCATTCTAGTGGCCATCCCAACAAAAATATTATCAACTGTGCCATAACAAGAAATTGCCACGGTTCTAAATTCATTCCAAGAATCCAGTGTTCAACAACCGTATGACCACCCAAATATGAAAAAACAGATGCAAAAGTCCAAGAGCCCACAAATAACCAGCAGACCATGGCGGTAGTTTTAGCTGTTAAAAAAATTGACTCTTTTAATGTTTTCCAATTAAGCGCTTTATAACAAAAAGCCAAAAACAATCCTCCAAATGCACCTATTGCGGCAGCTTCAGCAGGAGTAGCTAATCCTAATAAAATTGATCCAAGTACTGATAAGATTAGTAATGCCAAAGGGACAAAAGAAGTAAGTAACTGTATAATAATAACTCTTGTCGAAGGTACTTCTTCCTCTAAAGGTTTTGGTGCAATACTTGGATTAAAGTACGCTCGAGTAACCACATAGATCATATAAAAGCCCGCTAATAAAAATCCTGGAATAATTGCTGCAGCATAAAGTCTCAACACCGATAACTCTGCTATGGCTGCATAAACGATAAGCATAATACTTGGAGGAATTAAGATACCTAAAGTTCCGCCAGCACAAATCACTCCTGATGCAAATCCTCGATGATAATTAGCTTTAACCATCGCTGGAAAAGCTAGCAACCCCATTAAAGTAACCACGGCACCAATAATTCCGCTTGCTGTAGCAAATATTGCGCATGTTGCTAATGCTGCAACAGCCATTGAACCTGGAAGGTGACGCGTTGCTAATTGTAAACTAAAAAATAATCGATTGACGATATTTGCCCTTTCAACCACATAACCCATAAACAAAAATAAAGGTATGGCAACCAGGATATCGCTTTCCATAACGGAATATGTGTTCTGATTGAGAAGATAAAAAATTTGGTTATTGAGTAAATTATCTGCTTGAAAATAAGCGTAGTATCCAAAACCAACACCCATTGAAACAAGGGTAAATGCTATCGGAAATCCTAACAAGACAAGGAAAATAAAAGTCGAAAGCATGAAGATAGCAACTTGTGGGTCTGTCATTTAACTTCCTTTGCCTAACGCTTTTCTTTGTCTTTGTTCTTCTTCTTGTTGTTTGATTAAATCTTCTTCAGTTTCTCTTACATCTTCGTGTCTTTTCATCCATTGGCCCTCTTTGATACACAAAATACATCTCATACATTCTGATATTCCTTGAATAATTAATAGTCCTCCAGCAAGTGGAATTAATGATTTAAAATAATAGATTTGAATTCGTGCAGGACTATTCCAACTTACTTCTTTATATCTCCAAGAATCCGATGCAATTTCATAACCAAACCAAAATAGAGCCAGCATTCCAGGAAAAAAGAAAAATATATAAAGTATTAGATCGAGCCATGCTTGAGTTCGAACTGGAAACAATCGATATAAAACATCGCCTCTAACATGTGCGTCTTGTGCCAAAGCATAGGGACCTGCCATTAAAAACAATCCTCCATACATTTGAACCATCATATCGAAAACCCAAACTGTAGGAGCATTCAACACATAACGTACAAAAACTTCGTAAGTGACGGAAAGTGTAAGAACAAGAATACACCATCCAAAGGCCCTTCCGACCCAGATGCTTACACTCTCAAAAAAATAAACAAACTTTTTCATGAAACCAATGCCCTCGACAAAATATTTTATATAAAACTGAACTAAACTCAATAAAAAAGGGCGACATTTAATCAATGCCGCCCTTATAAACTTAATATAAATATTTAAATTGCCTTAGTAGGTTCTCCAAAGTGATGTCTGTATGCCATTCCATAATCAGGTGAATTAAGCAATAAGTATGCCATAACTTTTTTAGCATATCCTTTTTGCGATTCCACAACTTTTTTGAAAAATGGATCTGCAGCATTAAACTTTTTCACTATTATATCCCAAGCTTTTAACTGTTCTTGCATGATACTATCTGGTGTACGATAAACATTAACACCAAGCTTGTTTTTCAATTTAACAAGGTCATCAGCATACCTTAAAGTATTATGCCAGAAGAAATTTGAGTTTTCAGCTTCTGAAGCATACTCAAGAATTTTTTGTAATTCTGGAGCAAGACCGTCAAACTTCTTTTTGTTAAATGTGATCTCAAATGCCTCTTGTGATTGATGAAAACTTGCTAAGTGATAATGTTTTGATACATCTTGCATACCAAAGTCACTATCAGATGTTGGGTTATTAAACTCAGCAGCATCAATTAAACCACTTTTCATTGCAGGTTGAATTTCTCCACCTGGTAATTGAACAACTGACATTCCCATTTCACCAAGAACGTCTGCAGCTAATCCCACAGTACGATATTTCAAACCTTTCATTTGAGAAGCATCTTTGATTTGTTCTTTAAACCACCCTAGCGGTTGAGCTGGCATTGGACTATTAAAGAAACTAACAAGGTTTAATCCTAAGTTACCCATCAGTTCATTAAATAGTTGCATACCACCACCGTACTGTATCCATCCTAACAACTCTTGAGCACTCCAGCCCCAACAAGGGCCAGTTCCAAAAAGTGATGCGGATGCAGCTTTACTATACCAATATGCTGGAACATAATGAGCTCCATCTAGAACCCCTCTGTGAACAGCATCTTGCATTTGACTTGTTTTCACTACAGAATTTACAGGTAAAAGATCGATCTTCAATTTACCACCAGACATTTCGTTAACTCTTTTAACGTAGGCCTGAGCATTCTCTAGGAAAATTCCACCACCCCACGCAGCTTGTACTTTCAATGTTGTTGCAGCAGAAGCAATATTTGGCATTGCTAATGTTGCAGCAGCAGCAGCACCAGTTACAGCGGCAGCTTTAAAGAACTTACGTCTTGAAGGAGTTTTCACTCCTTTTAACGTTTTAACTTTCTTTGACATCAGTTCCCCTCCTATATTGTCATTTAGTTAATTAACTTTATTGAAGTTAAGCATATCCTTTAATTAGAGTCTTTCTAATAAATAGATAAAAAGCAGTGATAAATATTAGTTATAAAAAATAAATACAACCTTTTGTTGTATTTTTTTTTATAACCATTTTGGGTAGGGTAGTCCTTTTTCAGTTAAAAATTTTTTATTAAATAGCTTGCTACGATATATATCAGATTTGTCACACAGAATTGTTACAATGGTATGATTGGGACCTAAATCTTTGGCTAATCTTATAGCACCAGCAACGTTGATACCTGTGCTTGTACCTAAACTTAAACCTTCTTTTTCTAACAATTCAAATAAGACTGTTAAGGCATCATGATCATTAATGGAATATGCATCATCAATTGGAGCTTGTTCGAAATTTTTAGTTACACGACTAGAACCTATACCTTCAGTAATTGACTTTCCTTCTAATTTTAATTCTCCTTGTTTGATATGATTATAAAGAGCAGATCCTTTTGGATCCGATAAGACAATTTTAATATTCTTATTTTTTTCTTTAAGAGCTTTACCCACGCCAGCGATAGTTCCTCCCGTTCCCGAGGCACAAATAAAGGCATCAACTTTACCTTCTGTTTGATCCCAAATCTCTGGGCCTGTAGTTTCGTAATGACCTTTATAATTAGCAATATTATCGAATTGATTTGCCCAAAATACACCTTGTGAATGTTCCTTTTTTAAATCTTCTGCAAGTTTACCTGAATACTTTACATAATTATTTGGATCCTTATAAGGTTTTGCTGGCACTAAACGTAAGTCGGCACCAATAGACTTAAGAATATCTTTTTTTTCTTGAGTTTGAGTTTCAGGCATTACAATAATGGTTTTGTAACCTCTGGAATTTCCAATTAAACATAATCCAATTCCAGTATTTCCTGCAGTTCCTTCGACAATAGTTCCTCCTTTAGAGATTAATTTTTTCTCCTCTGCATCTTTAATTAAGGCCCAGGCTGCTCTATCTTTAACTGAACCGCCCGGGTTTAAAAATTCAGCTTTTCCATAAATATTACAACCGGTTAATTCAGAAGGGCCATTTAATTTAATAAGAGGCGTATTTCCTATACCATTAACAAAATTATTAAATGTATTTTTCATTTAGCCATGATTCATAAATTTTATATCCTTAACAAGCAGGAATATCATCCTCATCAATAATCCCATAGGGTTTGAATGAAGTATCTTTAATCTCAGATTTAGTCCTAATATTTTTTGCAGGAACCCCAACCATGATAGCATGCTCTGGTACATCACGTGTGACCACAGCATTTGCACCAATTTTAGCAAATTCTCCAACTATGATCGGTCCTAAAACTTGTGCTCCAGATCCCACCACAACATTATTTTTTAAGGTTGGATGACGTTTGATTCCTCTTTGTTCACCAGAATTAATACTAGGCGATATTCCTCCAAGAGTAACAGAGTGATAAAGTGTTACATTATCTTCAATTTTAGAAGTTTCTCCAATTACTACACCCATTCCATGATCGATAAAAAAGTTTTTTCCTATCTTTGCCGCCGGATGTATTTCTATTCCAGTTAAAAATCTTGAAGATTGAGAAACGATTCTTGCAATTAAAGTAAGTCCGACTTTGGAAAAAAAATTTGCTATTCGATGAAAAAAAATTGCTTTGACCCCAGGGTAAGTTAGGATAATACCTAGCTTAGATTTAGCCGCAGGATCTCGATCCATAATAGATTTTATATACTCGTTCATCATATGTAATTTAACGGAAGATTGCTGGTTTGTTTAATTTCTTCCATGGAAAAACTAGTTGTAACATCTGATAGATCAATTTTATCAGTCAGTTTTTTATAAAATGTATCAAATTTGTCTATACTTGGAACTAATACTTTTAAGAGATAATCAGTTGTTCCGCTCAACCGATAAAATTCTACAACTTCATCCATTTCTTTAACGCCTTCTATAAATTTTTTTGACCATGCCATATTATGTTGACTTGTTCTGATTTGAACAAAAGCCACAGTGGAAAGATTTATTTTTGCTCGATCAATAACAGCTACTTTTTTTTTAATGAATCCTTGCTTATATAATTTATTTATTCTTAGCCAACAAGGTGTTGATGATAAATTTACCTTTTTTGACAATTCTGCAACGGGTATGTCTGCATTGATTTGCAATAAGGATAAAATTTTCTTATCTATGTCATCCATAATGTTTTATTCTATAATTGTATAATAATATAGATTTTTTATCTATAAAATAGTAATATATTGATAATTTTTAACTTATTTTCCTATAAAACTTTACTTTATTAGAATTATATCCTACCAATCTCATCGAATAGCGCTGATTTAAATCTAATTGCAGGCGCTAAACAAATCTTGCTAAAGCGATGATCTTATTAGGCCACCGCAATAGCCGGTGGTTTTTCTTGAGGCAACTCAATTTAAACCTAGGTATTTAATTTGTGCACCTGACAATTGTCGAAGCACTAAACAAAAAGGAGAAAAATGAAAAAAATACTAGTAACAATCTTTTTCTTTATTTTTAGCTTTACTGTTTTTGCAGCAGAACCATTGGTAGATACAAAATGGTTGAATGATAATTTGAAAAATAAAGAAGTTTTTGTTTTAGATATTCGAAACAAAATCGATAAAGGTTCTTATGAAACGTTTACACAAGGTCATATTCCAGGCTCCATACATTCCGATTATCTTCAAGACGGATGGAGAACAAAAGTTGAAGAAATTATCGGACAATTGCCCCCCGTTAAAGATCTTGAACTATTAATCGGTAGTCTTGGAATTGGTAATAAAAATCATGTAATTGTTGTTTACGGCGGAGTTAGTTCAAGTGATTTTGGCAGTGCCTCAAGAGTCTATTGGACGTTTAAAACTTTGGGCCATGACGAAGTATCCATCTTAAATGGTGGCTATAAAGCTTGGGAGTCTTCAGGTTTTAAAATTGAAACTGGCGAGCATAATCCGAAACTCGCAAAGTTTATAGCTAACTATACTGACAAGTATTATGCTAATGCTGACGATGTTATTAAAGTTATCGAGAATACTAACATTGGCTTGATTGATGCCAGACCTGCTGCTTTCTTTGTTGGAGAAAAGAAAAAGAAGCAAGCTTTAAGAGCAGGAAGAATTAAAAATTCTTTTAACTTAGAGCAACAAACTTTGGTTAACGAAGATGGTACCTTTAAATCGGTAGAGGAAATTAAGATACTAATTTCACAAGCGGGTTTGAATGGTAAAGACGGTTACATATCCTACTGTAACACAGGGCACTGGGCTTCCATACCATGGTTTGCTTTAAGTGAAATAGCTAAAGAACCAAATGTTAAGAACTACGACGGCTCTATGGTTGATTGGACATTTGATCCTAATAGAGAAGTTATAAAAGGATAATTTGAGAAATTAGCTATAGTCAGAAAAAGGGGGGGGGACGTATTCCTCGTTATTTTATTAAGTTTTATCTCCTCCTTTTCTGATCTAAATAAATCATATAACTTTTCAATATGATACAAACAAAAAAAATTGATTTTTTCATACTTTCATTTGGTTTAGTCAGTTCGATTTTTTTAGTATGTTTTTTCAAACAGATAATTAATTTCCAACATTCTTTGATATTTGTAATAGGTCTGTTGTTAGGACTTACTTTATATCACGCTTCGTTTGGATTTACTGGCGGTTGGAGAAATTTTATAGAACGTTCTGATAGCAGCGCTCTTAGAGCGCAATTTTTAATGTTGGTATTTGCAATTCTTTTATTTTCAGGATTTGTAAATTCAAAAAGTATATTCTATGGAAATCCAATTGTAGGTTCTGTGGCTCCCACAAATGTTTCATTAATAATTGGTTCATTTATTTTTGGTTTAGCTATGCAACTTGCAGGTGGATGTGGATCAGGGACACTTTATACAGTGGGCGGAGGAAATACTAAAATGCTTATTACATTGATATTTTTTATTATTGGCTCTTTAGTTGGAACTTATAATTTTACTTTTTGGATTGAATTACCCACTTTAGGAAACATATCTTTATTAGATAAATTTGGAATTATTAATTCAATCATAATTCAATTAATCTTTATTGTTTTGTTGTACCTAATTTTTTCATATGTAGATAAAAAGAAAAATAATATTGTCGATCATAGCGATATTTTTAAATCTAGTAATTTTAATATTATCAAAGGTTCTTGGCCGTTATTTCTGGGAGCAGTTTTATTGGCAATATTAAATTTTTTAATGCTCAATGTTGCTGGACATCCTTGGTCTGTTACTTTTGCCTTTGGGTTATGGGGTGCAAAAATTGCAGATTTTATAGGAATAAATGTTGCAAGTTGGGATTTTTGGAATTTTCAATATCCAAAAGTAGCGTTAAGAAATAGTATTTTTGCAGACCATACTTCTATATCTAATATTGGAATAATATTAGGTGCTTTAATTGCATCGGGTTTAGCAGGTTCATTCAATAATAAAAATAGGATCAAAACAAAGATTATTTTTGCCGCAATGCTTGGAGGTTTTTTTATGGGATTTGGTGCAAGACTTGCATTTGGTTGTAATATTGGGGCCCTTTTTAGTGGTATTGCTTCTGGAAGTTTACATGGTTGGATTTGGTTTCTATTTGCTTTCATAGGAACTTATTTTGGGGTGAAATTAAGAAGGTTATTTTATACATGAAATCACTAATATTTATTTTGATTTTTTGTTTTTTTATTTTTCTTGGATATTTAGATCACACCAAATATGGTATTGTTTATAATCCCTTTGCCCATCACAGTTTAAAATTAGATAAAAATAAAAGTGGAAAAAAACAGATTTTTAGTGCACCCTGTTCAGAATTTGGTGGAGGATAAGTAACTCTTAAAAATGATTAAACAAATACCCAGTAAAGAAATAAAGGAATATCTAAAAAAGAATCCTAAATGTATATTGCTAGATGTAAGGACAAAAGAAGAATGGGACACAATTGGTAAACCCGACGGAGAGAAAATAGGATTAAAAACCTATTTTTTGTCAATACAAATTGGTGAAGAAAGAATTTTTAATGAAAATTTTATACAGGAATTTAAAAATTTAAACATTGGTCAAGATCATGAAATCTTGAACATGTGTAGATCGGGTGGCAGATCTCAAGTAGTGGCCGAATTACTAACTAAAGAGAATTATACTTGCTCAAATATTTCCGACGGTTTTGAAGGCAATCAAGAAAATGTTGGCTGGAAAAATTGTGATTTGCCATGTCAAAAATAGATCTGAAAGGTAAAAATTCTAAATTAATTCATGGGGCTTTAAATAAAACGCATTTTAGGGAACAATCAGAAAGTCTCTTTTTGACTTCTGGATTCGTATATCAGAGCGCTGAACAAGCGGAAGCAATTTTTAAAGGAGATGAAACGGGATTTCAGTATACACGATATGCCAACCCAACAATTGATACATTTGAAAAAAGAATGGCGCTAATAGATGGTTCGGAAAGTTGTTTTGCTACAGCAAGCGGAATGGCTGCAGTTTTTGGTTCTATGATGTGTCAACTACAAGCTGGGGACCATGTTGTATCAGCCACCGCTTTATTTGGATCCTGCAGGGAGATTATAAAAAATATAATTACAAGATATGGAATAAAAGTATCTTTTGTTGATGGAAAAAATATAAAAAGTTGGGAAAAAGAGATTAAATCTAATACGAAAATTTTCTTTTTTGAAACTCCATCCAATCCTTGTTTAGAACTAGTTGATATGGAAGCTGTATGTAAACTAGCAAAAAAAAATAATATAAAAGTGATCGTTGATAATATTTTGGTATCACCCGTTTTGCAAAACCCATCAAAGTTTGGAGCAGATATTATTGTATATTCGGGCACCAAACATATTGATGGTCAAGGAAGAACAATGGGAGGAGCAATTTTAAGTTCAGAAAAATTTAGGGAAGAAATCCTAAAGCCTTTTCTAAGACATACGGGTCCATGTATTAGTCCATTCAATGCTTGGGTTTTATCAAAAGGACTAGAAACAGTTCATCTAAGAGTGGTTGAACAATCAAAAACTACTGAAAAAATGGTGGAATTTTTATCTGAACATAACAAAGTTGACTCTGTGAATTATCCATTTAAAAAAAATCATGCACAATATGAACTTGCAAAAAAACAGCAGAAGATGGGAGGAAATGTTTTAAGTTTTTATATCAAAGGCGAAAAAAAAGAGGCGTTTAATTTTTTAAATAATCTAAAAATGATTGATATTTGTAATAATTTGGGAGATACAAAATCTTTAGCCATTCATCCAGCAACCACAACACACAGGATTTTAACCGATGAAGAAAGAAGTGATCAAAACATTTGTGATAATTTAGTTAGGCTCTCCGTTGGATTAGAGGATTTTGAAGATATTAAAAACGATTTAGATCAAGCATTAAGCTCCATATAAGGAAAAATTAATATGAATATTATAAATTTTACACCGCAATCTGCTTTTTTAGGAGGAATAATAATAGGCTTGGCTGTAATAATATTTTTTATTGGAAACGGTCGATTAGCGGGCATTAGCGGCATTGTAAATGATACTCTTGTTTCAAAACAAAACAGAACTGATAACTTTTTATTTGTTATCGGGTTAGTTTTGGGGCCAATTTTTTATATATTTCTTACAAAAATTGATATTCCTTTTTTAATAACGTCATCGCTACCAATAATTATTAGTGCTGGCCTTTTAGTTGGCATAGGAACAAAAATTGGAAGCGGTTGTACAAGTGGTCATGGAATCTGCGGTATTAGTCGGTTGTCACTAAGGTCTATTACAGCAACGATCATTTTTATGATTACAGCAATAATAACAGTTAAGTTAATTGGATAAAACAATGATATCTAGAATTATATCTCTTATTAGTGGAACAATTTTTGGTGTTGGTTTGTCCGTTTCTAACATGATCAATCCAGAAAAAGTTCTAGGATTTTTAGATTTATTTGGTCAGTGGGATCCCTCTTTAATTTTTGTGATGTTGGGTGCAATTATCGTAAGTGCTCCAGTTTTTTTTCTATATAGAAATAAAAACAAACCTTTATTTGCTGACAATTTCTCTATTTCGACTTTAAAGTCTATTGATAAAAATTTAATTATCGGTTCTGGTACGTTTGGCATTGGATGGGGGATGGTTGGATTTTGTCCGGGCCCAGCAATATCATCTCTTGCTTTATTAAATACTTATTCAGTGTTTTTTGTATTATCTATGTTAGGAGGATTTTTATTAACTAAATTATTAGATAGAATAATTATTCCAACTCAACACACATAGCTATACCCATTCCACCTCCAACACATAAGGTAACCAGTCCTTTTTGAGTTTTTCGTTTTTGCATTTCATGAATTAGTGTTACCAATATTCTAGCTCCCGAAGATCCTATTGGATGTCCTAATGCAATCGCTCCACCATTCACATTAACCTTGTTAATTATCCAACCCATTTCTTTATTTACAGCAATAGCCTGTGCAGCAAATGCTTCGTTAGATTCTATTAAATCTAATTCATTTTTTTTCCATCCAGCTTTTTTAAGGGCAAGTCTAGATGCTGGAATAGGTCCCGTGCCCATAATTGAAGGATCTACTCCACATTGTGCCCAAGAAACAATTTTAGCTAATGGTTCGATATTCTTTGTTTTAGCCATTGCAGCTGTCATTAAACAAATAGCGGCAGCCCCATCATTAATACCTGATGCATTTCCTGCAGTAACAGTACCGTCTTTTTTAAATGTTGGTTTTAATGTTGCTAGTTTTTCAACAGATGATTCCGCTCTTGGGAATTCGTCTTTATCAAAAGTAATATCTTTACTTATTTCTACAGGAACAATTTCATTCACAAATTTTTTTTCTTTAATCGCTGTGATAGCCTTTTTTTGAGAATCGGCTGCAAAAATATCTTGTTCTTCTCGTCTGATTTGAAATTTTTCAGCAATATTTTCAGCCGTTATTCCCATATGATAGTGATTATAAACATCCCATAATCCATCAATAATCATTGTGTCTTTCATTTTATTATCGTTTATTTTTTTATCTTTACGAAGATTGATATAATGAGGAGAATTACTCATGCTTTCCTGACCTCCAGCGATTATTATTTTGCCATCTCCACATTTAATGGAGTTATATGCTAAGGCAACAGATGCAAGTCCTGATCCACAAACTTGATTGACTGTTGTGTTAGTCGTTTCATTTGGAAGCCCTGCAAAAATAGTTGATTGTCTGGCAGGATTTTGCCCTACTCCAGCAGTTAAAACTTGACCCATGTATACCATGTCAACTTCTTCTTTTTTAAGACCGGAATCCTGAACACATTTTTTTATTACAGTAGAACCAAGTTCTGGTGCTGTTTTTGAAGAAAGAGATCCGTTAAATGAACCAATTGCTGTTCTAAATGCACTTGTTATTACTATATCATCACTTTTCATAATTTTTTCTTTCTATTAATTAATTAACCATATTTTTACAAATGCCAGTTTTAAAATATTCTTCAATATTATCGATTGCTAAATCGGCCATGGCAGTTCTAGTTTTCATTGTTGCACTGCCCAAATGAGGTAGAATAAAAACATTTGGTTGATTTAGATATCCTGGGTGGATATTTGGTTCACCTTTATAAACATCCAAACCCAATGAAAAAATTCTTTTACTTATTAAAGCTTGAACCATATCTTCATCATCAATCATATCACCTCTCGCACTATTGGTAATAATGGCTCCTTTGGGAAAAAATTCTAAAGTTTCTTTATTTATTATATTTGTTGTTTCCGGTGTTGCTGGACAATTGATTGATAAAATATCTGATACAGAAAATAAACTTTTAATACTATCATGATAATTTGCTCCTGCTTCTAAATCTGTTTTTAATCTTGTCCTATTGTGATAATGGATTTGCATTCCAAATGCTTTTGCCCTTAAAGAAACCGCTCTACCAATTCTACCCATTCCTAAGATTCCTAATCTGGAACCCTCAAGCTGCTTGCCTATAAGAAAATCAACAGACCATTTCCAATTTTTATTTCTTGCCCATTTTAATCCTTCAGAAGCCCTTCTTGCCGCGCCAAGAATTAACAACATAGCTATTTCTGCTGTTGCATCTGTTAAAATATCTGGAGTATTGGTTATAATAACGTTTTTTTTTCTTGCTGCTTTTATATCAATATTTCCAAAGCCAACTGCAAAATTAGATATAATTTTGACAGAATCTGGAAGTTTGTTAATGGTTTCCTCATCAATTTTATCTAATATTGAACTTAAAATTCCATCACAGTCTTTACTTAATTCTATTAATTTATTTTGTGAGTAAACTTCATCATTTAAATTGAATTTGGCATCCCAAAGTTTGGACATTCTTTCTTCATTGGATCTTAATAATTTTCTTGTAATTAAAACTTTTTTCATAATTTTGATAGAATTCTTGGTTTTGGTCCACCCGTATACCAATCAATTATCTCAACTGTATGCAAAATAGGTATTGTTGTCCCATTTGCAATTTGAGCTATACAACCGATATTACCGGTAGAAATTATATTTGGTTTAACTTTTTCAATATTTATTATTTTTTCTTTAAGTAGTTTATCTGCAATTTCAGTCTGCAACATATTATATGTGCCTGCGGAACCACAACAAAGATGTCCATCCGGAATTTCTATAACCTCATTTCCTGTTTTTTTTATTAAATTTATTGGTTCAGTATGAACTTTTTGTCCATGTTGCATAGAGCACGGAGAATGATATGCAATTTTGTAATTTTTATCTTTATTTATTTCTTTAAAATTAAGTTTTAAATTTTCAGTCAAAAACTCGGAAATGTCCTTTGTGAGTTCAGAAATTTTCTTAGCTTTTTTCTTCAGTTCTTTATCTTCTCTAAAAATAAATCCATAGTCTTTTAAAGTAGTGCCACATCCAGAGGTATTGGAAATAATTGCATCCAAACCTCTATTTAAATATTCTTCATACCAAATAAGTATATTATTTTTAAAATCTTTATGTGCAGAGTTTTCTTTCCCTAAATGATGATTTAAAGAACCACAACATTCTATTTTTTTTGGAACCACAACTTCGACTCCATGCCTATTTAGTAGTCTAATGGTGGCTTCATTGATTTGGGGGGAAAGTGTTCTTTGTACACAACCTGATAAAAGTGCAATTCTAGCAATTCTTTTCCCAATTTTTACTGGGTATATTCGTTTTTCTGCCAATTTTTTTTTAGGAAATTGTGATGGCATTAAAGTAATCATTTTTTTAATTTTAGTAGGAAATAAAAATTTAATTGGTTTTAGTAGCCTGGTAAAAAAACCTAAAATTCGAAATAAATTTTGATTGGGCAGTATTATTGAAAGAAAATTTCTAATTTGTTTATCCCAGAAAGGCCTTTCATAATTTTTTTCAATATAGTTTCTGCCATGATCAATGAGGTGCATATAATTAACCTCAGAAGGACATGTGGTCATACAACTATAACAAGATAAACATCTATCAATATGTTTAACAACATTTGCTGATGGTTTTTTTTCATTTTCCAACATATCCTGTATTAAATAAATCCTTCCCCTGGGCCCATCTAATTCATCACCCAACAATTGATATGTGGGACAGGTGGCATTGCACATACCACAGTGGACACACTTTCTAAAAATTTTTTCTGAAGATTTATTATCTTTGTCTTTAAGTTGGTTTTCAGTAAAATTGGTCTGCATTAAATACTCCTGTACATTTTACCAGGATTAAATATCCCTTTAGGATCAAAACTTTCTTTAATTTTTTTTGATATATGTAATCTTGTCTTATTAATTGTAAAAATATCTTTTAGTGGAACAGAATTTTCAGAACTTTTAATAACGGTAAGATAACCACCTAGTCTTATAATATAGTCTTTAATATTTAATAACTTTTCTTCATTCATATCTGATATTTCAATCCAAAATAAAGAACCACACCAATCAATATAATATTTATAATCACTGTTTAAATATCTCATTAAATCAATACACTTGAAAGGAGGTATGACAATTCTTACCAGGCTATTTTGAGTATTTGAAAATATTTCAAGATTATTGATTCTTTCCCAAAACAACAATGATTGGTGAACATCTAAAAGAGATTTTTTTTTATTTTTAAGATCCAGTTCAATTGTTAAATCTCGAATTCTTTCATCAATTGATTTTTTTGATCCTTCCATTCTTAACGCCAAAAAAGGTCCCTCATTTTTAAGATCATTAAATCTGAATATTTTTTCACGATTTTGAATATATTTTTTATTATTTGGTTCAATTGGCACAAATACCGAACCTGATATCTCATTACTAGAACTTTGAATGTTATTAAATAATTTTGCTATTTCTTCTTTACTATCTTCATGTATTACTAATGTGCTACTAGAATCCTTTGTTGGAAGAACTTTAAAAGTGATCTCTGTTAATGCAACAAGCGTCCCGAAAGATCCTGTAATTAATTTGGAAAGATCATAACCTGTAACATTTTTTACGACTGTTCCACCTGACTTTATTGTGTCTCCTTTCCCATTAACTCCCCTAAATCCTAAAACGTGATCTCTAACACTTCCTGATTTAAACCTTCTTGAACCTGAAAAATTACATGAAAGACATCCGGCGGCTGTACCTTTATTGCTTTTCGAAGAACTAATATATCCAAAATTAATTGGTTCAAAAGATAGTTGTTGATTATTTTTTTTTAAAACTTCTTCAATGTTTGCTATAGGAGTACAAGCCTTTACTTTTATATAAAGTTCTTCAGGTAAATATTCAATGATTCCAGACAATTTTGAAAGATCTAGTATTTTCGCACATTGCAATTTATTACCTATAAAACTTTTTGAGTTCGAGCCTATGATTTCAGTTGGAAGATTTTTTTTATAAAGATCTTTTATAATTTGAGAGACTTTTTCTTCATTATCAGGCTTTAATATATAATCAGAATCTTGGGAGATCTGGGAATTTTTCCTCACCTCTACGGACATGGACTCTTCCTTCCTCTGCACACTTTCTTAGTATTGGATAAACTTTTCCTGGATTGAGCAGATTTTTTGTATCTAAAGACTTCTTAATTTTAAGTTGTTGTTGAATATCATTATCATTAAACATTTCACACATTAACTCTCTCTTTTCTATCCCAACTCCATGTTCACCTGTTAATACTCCACCAACTTTTACACAATATTTCAAAATTTCAGCACCAAACTCTTCAGTTTTTCTAAGCTCTTCTTTATTGTTAGCATCAAACATTATAAGCGGATGTAAATTACCATCACCTGCATGAAATGCATTTGCAACTGGTAAATTATATTTTTTTGATAATCGTTTTATTTCTTTGAGAACCTCTGAAAGTTTACCTCTTGGTATTGTTCCATCCATACAATAATAATCTGGTGCCATTGCTCCACAGGCTGGGAATGCAGCTTTTCTGCCAGCCCAAAATGATAACCTTTCTTTTTCATTTTGGCTTGTTCTTATACTTGTAGAATTATTTTTTTTTGCAATATCACTAACTTTATTTATGAGTTCATCAACCTCAGAATTTGTTCCATCTAACTCAACAATCATCAAAGTTTCTGCGTCTTTAGGATAGCCTGCTTTACAAAAATTATCTGTAGCTACAATTAAAGCTTTATCCATTATTTCCATGCCCGATGGAACAATGCCAGTAGAAATTATCTCTGAAACACAATTTCCTCCGTCTTCTATTGTAGAAAATCCTATTAAAGCTGCTTTAACAGTTTGTGGTTTCTTTAAAATTTTTACGGTCACCTCCGTAATCACTCCTAATAATCCTTCAGAGCCACAAATCAATCCGAGTAAATCATAACCTTCTTGATCAAGTGTTTTTCCTCCCAATCTACAAACTGTCCCATCCATTAAAACTAACTCTACGCCTAAAATATTATTAGTTGTTGTTCCATATTTTAGTGAATGCACACCTCCAGAATTCTCAGCTACATTTCCACCAATTGAGCATGCCAATTGACTGGAAGGATCGGGAGCATAATAAAAACCTTTATGTTGAACTGCATGAGTAATTGATAAATTTGTAACTCCAGGCTGAGCAATTACACATTTGTTATCAAAATCAATTTCTAGAATTTTATTAAACTTACCAAGACCCAAAAGTATTGCATCATTCAAAGGTAATGCCCCACCTGATAATCCTGTACCTGCACCTCTTGGTATGATTTTAATTTTTTCTTCATTACAATATTTTAATATATTGCTTACTTCTTGGGTATTTTCTGGCAATACAACAACTAAAGGTTTCTGTTTATAGGCAGAAAGTGCGTCAGTTTCATAAGGTTTTATTTCATCATTATGATCTAAAACATTTTCTGATTTTATTATTCTTTTTAATTTGTTTACAATTTTATCTCTATTTGAAATTGTTGATCGATCTACTTTTGGTAAAGCTAATTCAGACATATTAAATAAATGCTAGCTTAACATATTATTAATTTTTTCTAAAGCTTTGGAAATATTATCTTGTGAAGTTGCAAAATTGAATCTTACATAATCTGTTGCAAATTTTCCAAATGCAGTTCCAGGAATAATAGCAACTCCAGCTTCTTGCAAACATCTTTCTGTAAATTTTTCTCCATTCATTCCGGTCCCCTTAACATTAGGAAATACAAAAAAGGATCCACCTGGTAAGCTACACTCAACTCCCTTTAAACTTCTTAAGCCATCTACGATAAGTCTTCTTCTTATAACAAACTCTTTCATCATATCGTTTAGATGATCTTCTGGTCCATCTATTGCTGCGATCGCGCCATATTGAGCTGCAGTATTCACACATGAGTGATTATTTACGCAAAATTTGAATACATGTTCTATTAAATTTTCTGGCCATACACCCCAACCTAAGCGCCATCCTGTCATTGCATAAGTTTTACTCCATCCATTAAGTATAATGAGTCTGTCATAGAGATCGGGATAATTAAAAAAAGTTGGAATTTCTTTCTTATCGAATATCAATCTATCGTAAATTTCATCACATAAAATTGTTACATGAGGAAAATTTTTTAAACCTTTAGCTAATTTATCTATTACAGTTTTTTCAGTGAAACCACCGGTAGGATTATGTGGATTGTTTAAAATTAATAATCGAGTGTTTTCATTAATTAAAGATAAAACTTTATCAGGATTAATTGAAAAATCTTTATTTTCAGTCATATCAAAAGGAACTGCTTTGGCTCCAGTATAGTTAATCATCGATTCATAAATAGGAAAACCTGGATCGGGATATATAATTTCTGCACCCAGTTCTCCAAATAAAGAAATGCCGTAATGCATTGTAGGTTTTCCACCTGGCATAATAACTATTCTCTCTGGATCTATATCGACGTTGTATAAACTTTTGATTTTTCGACTTACTGATTCTCTACATTCAATAATCCCATTTGGCAGCGTATAACCATGGTGACCATCTTTTAAAGCTTTAATTGTGGCGTCAACTGCATGCTTTGGCGATTTAAAATCGGATTGACCTAAACTTAAATCAATAATTTTTTTTCCCTGTTTCGCTAATTTTTTTGTTTTCGCAAAAATACTATAGACCGCTTCAGTGCCAAGTCTATTTACACTTTTTGCTATTTTCATTTATAGTTTTTTCTAAATACTATTTTAGATCTGTTAAGTTCCTTAACTGACTTGCAGCCCATTAATATCATATCACGATTTATTTCTGCTTTCATTTTCTGTAATATTGATTCAACACCCTTCTGACCAGCTGCTCCTAGAGCAAATAAATAACCTTTTCCGAAACTACAAGCTTTTGCACCGAGCGCTAAGGCTTTTAAAACATGAGTTCCTCTCCTAATTCCTCCGTCAAGAATTACTTCTATTTTGTCTCCAACTGCATCAACAATCTCGCTAAGCTGATCAAAAGGCGCTCTTGAACCGTCTAGTTGTCTACCACCATGATTTGAAATCATTATTGCACTACATCCAATATCAATTGCTTTTTTTGCATCATCAACTGACATAACACCTTTTAGAGCAAATGGTCCTCCCCATTTTTTTACACAATACTCAGCATCTTTCCAGTTCATTGAAGGATCAAACTGTTCGTTTATATAATCAATAACTGATTTATCAATACTACTACCCTTATCTGTCATATGAATAATATTTTCTAATCTAAATTTACCACCAAACAAATAATTTAAGCTCCATCTAGGATGCAAAGCAAAACTTAAAAGGCTACTTAAAGTTAATCTTGGAGGTGTAGAAAATCCTGTTCTATGGTCTCTTTCTCTATTGCCAGCCACCACTGTATCTACAGTTAAACACACACTATTAAAACCAGCATGCTTACATCTTTCGATTAAATTATCCGTTAATCCTCTATCTTTATGAATATAAATTTGAAATAGTTTGGGACCATTAGTTAACTTTCCAATATCTTCAAGACTGGTTGTGGCCATAGTTGAAGTACCAAACATTGTACCCATTTTTTCAGCAGCCATTGCTGTAGCTCGTTCTCCGTGATGATGATAAAGGCGATGCATGGCAGTTGCTGAAAGAAATAATGGAAAGTCAATTTTTTGTCCTAAAACAGTAGTAGATAAATCTACACTACTTACATCGCTTAGAACGTTAGGTACTAAATCGCAGCTATTAAATGATTCAGTATTCCTTTTTAATGTTACTTCATCATCTGCACCGCCATCGATATAATGAAAAATTGGCGATGGTAGTTTTTTTTTTGCCAACTTTCTATAATCGTCAAAATTATGACAATCTTTAAGATTCATTGTTTTTGAAAATCAAACTTAAAATTTTTTCAAGAAATTAAACATATAGCTATTTGCCCCAGGGTTTTTATCTCCCAAACTTGCATTTGATATATGATTATAGGACATGCCCAACTGGCTATTTTCTGAAAGATTAAATGATGCTTGAACCTCACTTTTAAATTCTAGAATATGTCCTAAATCTTTTCCATTTCCTTCACCATAAAGCCCAGGTGCAAAACTTGGTGTAAAATTTATCGGACCTAAATCAAAATTCCACTCAACACCCGTATAAGCATAGAGTGCAGCGTTTTCCGTTACAAAACCACCTGTAATAGGTGATAATGTTCCTAAAAATGTTTCTCTATATAATTCTTCATTTTGATGCTGAAATCCAACCAACACGGCTCTTTGTTTTGCATCGCTAAAGTCAAACATTCCAGAATACATATTCAATTGTGTATTTTGTAATTGTAATTTTTCTTCTTCAGCAAACCCTATTGACGTCAATCCAAAAATTAATATTACAGAGAGCAAAAATCTGTTCAGTAGTCTCATATACTTTAACATATACTTCACAACCATTGTTTTAAACAACAAATTGGTTTGAAAAACCTATTTTTTTTCATTTTTTTCTAAATTCTAATGAAAATAAATATTATGTGTAAAAATTTGATATTCGACAGACTAGCCTAATTAAAAACGATGAGGGAGACAATGATACTTTTAAAACACGCCCCTAATTAGGCTGTACAAGCATTATGAATTATAATTTGTCTATGGTTTGTAAGAATTATGTTTAATTTGAGGCAAATTGATCTAATTTGAGGGCTTAAAATATCCCGAACCTTTTTTACCTGAAAATATTTCATTAATTAGAGGATGTTTAATAGGTTTGTTAGAATCATCTAAAATTAAGTTCTGTTCTGAAACATAGGCTTCGTATGTAATTTCATCGTTTTCGGCTAGAAGATGATAGTAAGGTTGATCTTTTCTTGGCCTGACATCCTTTGGAATAGATTGGTACCATTCCTCAGAATTATTAAACTCGAAATCAACATCATAAATCACACCTCTAAAATCAAAACGTTTATGTTTAACAACGCTGCCTATTGAAAATTTAGCCGTATTAGTTGTCATTAGATAAACTCAAAATAGTTACATTTAAAAAAAAATCAATAGTAAAAAATGTCTCAAAGTTATATGGATATGTTAGCATATTTTAAATGAATAAAGGATTCATTAAATTTATTACAGATGTTGGACCTCTCTTAATTTTTTTTATTATTTACTACCAAAGTGGACTTAATTTGAGGGTTGCCATACCTCCTCTTATAATTGCAACTCTGTTATCTCTTGCAATAATTTATTTATTAGAAAAAAAAGTTGCTTTTATGCCTTTAGCAAGTGGAATTGTGATAACATTTTTTGGAGGTTTGACATTATATTTTGATAATCCTGTTTTTATTTATGTAAAACCAACGGTGGTAAACATATTATTTGCATTGGTTTTGATATTTGGAAAATTCTTTTTTAAAGAACCTCTGCTCAAAAAATTATTTAAAAATTCGTTTAAACTATTAGATGAGGGATGGAATAAATTTAATGATAGATGGATATTGTTTTTTTTCTTTCTAGCTATTTTAAATGAAATAGTATGGAGAACTCAATCGGAAGAATTTTGGGTAAATTTTAAAGTTTGGGGATTATTGCCAGTTAGTTTTTTATTTACCATTTCACAAATTCCTTTAATAAAAAAATATCAAATTAAAAAATAAATGAATCATTTAAAACTTATAATTAAAAACTCAAATTTGGCAACAAAGAAAGTAAATCGTTTTTTTAACAAATATGAATTAAAAGTAATTTTTGATCTTTATTCCAAAATGGTTTCTAGAGGTTTTTGGAAAGATTATGGTCTGAATATTTCAAAAGAAGAAGTTAGTTTTGATGTATATAAAAGAGCTTCTGAAAACGCAGAATTTAGAATACATAAAAACTTTAAACTAAAAAATAAAAATCTAAAATACTTTACATCAGATTCCCGGGGGAATATTTTGAATATATCTAAAAATTTAGAAGAATTGTTATATAAGACAAGATTTAAAAAATTGAAGCTTGTAAACTGAAAAATTATCTTCTTTGACCAAATAACCTGAGCAACATTATAAATAAATTAATGAAATCTAAGTAAAGGGTTAGTGCACCCATAACAGCTTTTTTGCCCATAATTTCCCCACTATCACTGACCAAGTACATATTTTTTATTTTTTGTGTATCATAGGCAGTCAGCCCAACAAATATTAAAACTCCAATTATGGAAATTACAAAGTACATCATGGTAGATTTCATAAAAATATTTACTATAGATGCAATTATTATTCCTATTAAACCCATCATTAAGAATGAGCCAAGTCTTGTTAAATCCTTTTTAGTGGTATAACCATATATACTCATAGCTGCGAATGTTCCCGCAGTGATGAAAAATACTCTTGTTATACTTGCGCCAGTATAGACTAAGAAAATCGAAGATAATGATGCTCCCATCAGAGCAGCAAATACCCAAAAAGTAGTTTGAGCTTTTGATGAACTCATTTTAGCAATTCCAAAACTCATATAAATAACAACACCCAATGGTGCCAACATTACAACCCACATTAAAGCTGAGTTATATAAGGCATTACCTATGCTCGTTAAACCGATAATAGCACCTTCAGAATTTGTCACAGCAGAAAGTTTGAATAACAATAATGATATAATGCCAGTTAATAATACGCCCGAAGACATATAATTGTAAACTTTTAACATGTAAGATCTCAAGCCTTCGTCAATTATATGCATCTCAGCTGATCTTACTTTTGATCGAATATTTTGCCTGTTAAATTCCATATGGTCTATATATAAGCTAAAAAGTAAAACTTCAATATATTGAAAAAATATAATTAATCTTTAATAATACACAAAGCTTATGCCCCAAAAATTCATTAATTCGTTATATATTTCTTTTATTATAATTTTAATTTCCTTTTCAGCTAGATCAGCTGAAGATCTTAAAAGTATTGGTAAATTTAAAGATTGGGAAACTTTTAATGTAACTGAAAACGATAATAAAATTTGTTTTGCCCAATCTATTCCAATACTAAGAGCCCCAAAAAAATTTGAAAGAAATCCTTCAAGATTATTTATAACTTTCCGACCCTCCGAAGATATAAAAGACGAAGTAAGCGCTACCTCTGGATATACTTTTCAGAAAGAAAAGATTGTAAAAGCAAAAACAGGAAAAAAAACTTATGATTTTTTTTCTCAAGAAGAGTTTGCGTGGATTCTTGATACTGAAGAAGAACAAAGATTTATTAAAGCAATGAAAAAAGCTTCTAGAGTGATGATAATTGGAAGAACAGAAAAAGGAAAGCAAACTATTGATCATTATTCATTAATGGGTTTTAGTAAAGCTTACGATACAGCTAAAAAAAATTGTAGCTAAATTGGAATGCAAAGTAACAAAAGGATTGTTCTTGCATACTCTGGAGGACTGGATACATCGATAATTTTGAAATGGCTTCAAGAAAATTATAATGCAGAAATTATTACTTATACTGCCGATATTGGTCAAAAAATTGATAAAAGTAAAATTATAAAAAATGCAAGAAGACTTGGAATAAAAAAAATAATTATTGAAAATCTAAAAGATTTATTTGTAAAAGAGTATGTATACCCAATGATTAGAGGACACGCAATTTATGAAGGTGTTTATTTATTGGGAACTTCTATAGCAAGACCTTTAATTGCCAAAAGGCAAATTGCTATAGCAAAAAAATTTAAAGCTTATGCAGTTTCTCACGGATCAACAGGCAAGGGAAATGACCAGGTAAGATTTGAACTTGCTTATCATTATTTTGCTCCAAAAACAAAAATTATTACTCCATGGAGAATATGGAAATTAAATTCAAGAACAGATTTAATTAAATATGCAAAAAAAAATAAAATACCCGTAACTAAAGATAAAAAAGGAGCTCCACCGTTTTCTGTGGACGATAATTTATTTCATACATCGACCGAAGGTAATGTTTTAGAAAATCCTAAAAATACAGCGCCAGAATTTATTTATCAAAGAACAACTTCTCCTGAAAAAGCACCAAATAAAATCTCTTATGTAACTATAAGATTTAAAAATGGAAACCCAATAAGCATTAATGGTAAAAAATTATCTCCAGGAAACCTTTTACAAAAATTAAATATCCTTGCTGGTAAGAATGGTATTGGCAGAGTTGATTTGGTTGAGAATAGATTTATTGGAATAAAATCAAGAGGCGTTTACGAAACTCCCGGTGGAACTTTATTAATGGTTGCTCATAGAGCCATTGAATCTGTAACTCTAGATAAAGAAACAATGCATAAAAAGGATGGAATTATGCCTAAGTATGCAGAACTTATTTACAATGGTTACTGGTATTCAAAAGAAAGATTTAAACTTCAAAAAATTGTGGATCTTAAAAGAAATAAAGTAAATGGATCAGTTAAACTTAAATTGTACAAAGGCAATATTACAATTATTTCAAGACAAACTAAGAGCAGCGCTTATTCAATGAAGAAGGTTTCCTTTGAAGAAAACAAAACATTTAATAAATCAAATGTAGAAAGATTTATTAACTTGCATAAAAAGAAACTTCGCTGATTAATTAAATTTTATCTAGTAATTTTATCTACAAATCTTTTAGCAATAGGACCAACAAATAAAGCAGTTCCTATAGCAATAGGTAGACTAAATATCCAGGCTTTTAAAAACCTATTAATGTAACCATTATCCATACCTGTGTTAATAAAAGTAATTATTAAAGTCATAAGAAGACTCATTAATAATCCCATAACTAAAACAAATAACAATTGAGAATATTTTTTTGAAAACATTTATAATTTACTTGGATTGAGCTTTTTTAAAACATTCAACAGTATTGTTAAGTAAACAGGCAATTGTCATAGGACCAACGCCACCAGGAACTGGGGTAATTGCTTTAGCAACTTTAGAAACTTCATCAAAATCAACATCACCAACTAGTCCTGAATCAGTTTTATTAATCCCAACATCAATAACGATTGCACCCTTTTTTATCCAATCTCCTTTGACTAATTTCGGTATCCCCACCGCTGCAATAATTATATCTGCTCTAAGACATTCTGTTTTTAAATCTTTCGTTTTTGAATGGGTAATAGTAACCGTACAATTCTCTTTTAAAAGTAATTGGGTCATAGGTTTTCCATTTAAATTAGATCTTCCAATTATTACTGCATGTTTTCCGCTTAAATTTTTTTCAAATTGTTTGATTAATAAACTACAGCCAAAAGGGGTACAAGGAATGTTGCTATCATAGCCGGATGATAAATTACCTACATTCACTGGATGAAAACCATCTACATCTTTTTTTGGATTTATAGTTTCTATAACTTTTCTTTTATCAATATGTTTGGGAAGAGGTAGCTGAACCAATATACCTGAAACTTTATTATTATCATTAAGTTCCTTAATCTTATCTAAAAGAACCTTTTCTTCAAGATTTGCTGGATATCTAATAACCTCAGAATTAATTCCAACTTCAATTGCTGATTTTTCTTTATTTCTTACATAAATTTTACTTGGAGCATCTTCTCCAACCAAAATTACTGTTAATCCAGGAACAGAATTATATTTAGATTTTAGTTCACTTACATTTTTTTTTAATTCTAATCTAAGATCTGCGGCTGCTTTTTTTCCATCAATTTTTATCATAATTTTATTTAAAATAAATTTGGTGCAAGTAATTCAAAAAATAAATTTCTAATAAAGATTAATAACAGAATTAAGACAACTGGCGAAATATCTATTGAACCTAAATTGGGGATAAATCTTCTAATTTTATTTAGAACAGGATCCGTTAATTGGTGAGTTACATTTAGTACTGAAAAAACAAATCTATTTTGAGTGTTTAAAACATTAAATGCGACTAACCAACTAAGTATGGCATTAATTATAATAAGCCAAATATAAATATTGATAACGCTGTCTACTAGGAGAAATATTGATTTCATTTTTTTTCAACATAAATAGACTGACTGGGAAATGCAAAAGATGCATTATTTTTTTCTACAATTTGTTTAATTTCAATTGCTAGTCGTTCTTTAACCTTAAGCCATTCATCCCAATCATCTGTCACTGTAAAGCACCTAATGTACATATCAATAGAGCTATCAGAAAATTTATCTACTCTAACAGCATAACCTAAGCCGGCTTTATAATCTTTATGAGTAGTAATATATTTTTCTATTTCGTCTCTAATTTTTTTTAGTTGTTCAACAGTCGTGTTATATTGCAATGTTATAATCCAACTGATTATCCAATTAGTTGTTGCACTTACATTAATTACAGCGTTTTCGGCAAATTGAAAATTTGGAATAATTGCAAGCGATTTATCAAATTTTCTAACTACTGTGGATCTAAATCCAATACGTTCCACAATACCCTCAATAATATTTTCAACAATAATCCAATCTCCAATTTTAAATCTTTTCTCTACAAGAACTAATATTCCAGAAATCAAGTTTTTAAATAAATCCTGTGCTCCCAGTGCAACCGCAACACCCAATAAACCTAACCCGGCAATAATTGGTCCTATTTTTATACCCCATAAATCTAATACAGCGGCAGCACCTAAGATAATTATAAGTATTTTTAGTGCCTTCAATATCCATCCAATTAATTCTCTTGTTAAAACTTTTTCTAAACCTCCCAGAAGATATGAAACTGGCTGGATAAATTGATGCAATAACCAAAAAATTAATATTGTAATTAGTGATCTATTTAAATTATCAACGAATTGCTGAGATCCTGGACTAAATTCTAAATAATTACTTGCAATAAAAAAACCTATTACAATTGGAAAAAATTGAGCGGGACCTTTCATCGCTTCTACAAAAGTATCATCAAGTTTATTTGAAGTTTTTTTTGCTATTTTTTCTAAACGCCGAATTATAATTTTACCAATTAATCCTCTAAACAATAAAAAAATTAGAAAGATTCCAAGGCCAATTAATATTTGAAATATATCAATTCCTAAAATACCCTCATTCCAAACTTCTAAAAATAAATTTATAAAATTTTTAAATACATCCATAAATTAATTTACTTTATTTAAAAAAAATTCTTCCTCCCCTGGATTAAAAAAAATAATTTTTTTCCATTTAATAAATTCTAGTACACTCGATATTTTTTTGCTAAGGCACATTAAATTAGTTTGTGTCATTACATCAACTAATGAGTATTTACCAATTAAATCTTTTAAATTAATAGCGCTCTTTTCTGAATAAACACAAATAACATCTGGTTTATTTTTTTTAATATAGTCTAGTGTATTCTGTTCAACTTGGTTAACTGGTTCTGAGGTGTAGTTTATTACTCTATTTATTGAATAGCCTTTTTTTATTAATTCAAGATCTAATTCTTTTGAAACAAATTCACTACTAATATAAAGCAATTTTCCAAGTTTTTTATCGAACGTTCTTACAATTAATTCAATAAGTGTATCAACATTACCACCGGCCGATATTGCATTATAAAATCCAGATTCTTTTGCCTTTTTTTCTGTAGCTTCTCCTACACAATAACAATGAATATTTTTTGGTATATTTTTAGTATTTAAAAATTTTATTGCATTTGCACTTGTAAAAATTATTCCCTTGCAATTATCAAAATTAATATTTTTATTTAATATGCCTTTAATATTTATCAAAGGAAGATGTGTAACTACATGATTGATGATTTTTAAATTTCTCATTAATATTAGAGAATCTTCAATTGGTCTGGTTAAAACTATATGCATTTAATTTATTATTTTTTTTTATAAGTATTACCTGCTTGTGCAATTAGCTCTTTTCCTATTTTGATTCCAATTTCTCTAGCTTTGTTAAGTTCGCCCGATATTTTAGCAAAAAATTTTTGTTTTCCATCTAATGAAAAAAGCTCGCTTTTTAATGTTATCAAATTATTATTAATTGTAGCAAGCCCTCCTACTGCTGTATCACAATCTCCTTCGATTGTTTTAAGCATTTCTCTTTCAGCAATTACACAGTTAAACGTATTTAAATCGTTAACTTTAGAGATTAAATCTAAAATATCTTGATCATTTTTACGAGTTTGCAATGCTATAACACCTTGACCAACGCAAGGTAACATTTCTTCGTCAGAAAAAACTTTAGAGATTTTATTTTCAAGACCTAATATTTTAATGCCTGCATATGATAAAACAATTGCATCAAATTCTTTTTTTTCTAGTTTATAAATTCTTGTATCTATATTGCCCCTTATAAGTTTTATATTTAAATCTTTTCTTAAAATACCTAATTGTGCAGCCCTTCGAAAAGAACTGGTTCCAATGATTGAATGGGATTTTAAATCAAATATAGATTTATAATTGAGGCTGATAAATACATCTCTTGGATCATTTCTTTTTAAAAAAATTTTTGTTTCTAAACCATTAGTTTCATCCGATGGTAAATCCTTTAAAGCATGTACTGCAATATCAATTTTTTGATCTAATAACTCTTCTTCAATTTGTTTTGAAAAGAGTCCTTTTCCTCCTATTTCAGACAAACTTTTAGAATGATGGATATCACCCGATGTTTTTATGATTTTGATATCAATATTTAAATCAGTGTGATTATCCAAAATAGTTTTTTTAGCCTTTTCAGCATAAAGAATTGCAAGTTTGCTACCTCTTGATCCTATAATAATTTTATTATTAATCATTAATTCAATTTTAAGAGCTTATTTATATTGATTTTTTTATGAATTGGTAAAATATAAATCAATGAAAAAACAATTAACTTTTTTAGGTATTGAAACAAGCTGCGATGAAACGGCGGCATCAATAGTTAGAGATAATTCTAGTGGAATTGGTGAAATACTTTCAAATGTTGTTTCAAGTCAGGTTGATGAACATAGGGAATTTGGTGGAGTAGTTCCTGAAATAGCAGCAAGAGCACATGTTGAAAAAATAGATTTTATTATTAATAAATCTTTAAAGGAAAGCAAAACCAATATTAATGATATTGATGGTATTGCTGTTACTGCTGGACCAGGATTGATTGTGTGTTTAACAGTTGGACTAAGTGTCGCTAAAACTATTGCGGCATCTCTTGATAAACCCTTAATTGCTGTAAATCATCTAGAAGGCCATGCCTTAAGCCCAAAACTTGTAAAAAAAGTTAATTTTCCTTATCTGCTTTTGTTAATTTCTGGAGGACACACACAATTTTTAGAAGTCAGAGGTGTTAATAGTTATGTAAGATTAGGAACTACAATTGATGATGCTGTAGGTGAAGCTTTTGACAAAACTGCTAAACTTTTAGGAATAGAGTTTCCCGGAGGGCCAAAAATAGAAGAATTTGCAAAAAAAGGTAATGAAAATTACTTTAAACTACCCAAACCAATAATTAATAAAGGTGGGTGCAATCTATCTTTTGCTGGATTAAAAACTGCAGTTTTAAAAATTTCAAAAAAAATGAAGAATGAAGAAGAAAAATATCATCTTGCAGCTTCATTTCAAAAAACAATTGAAGACATACTTTCCGAAAAAAGCAAATTTGCAATGAGTTTATTTAAAGAAAATTATAATAACAAAAAAAATACTTTTGTAATTGCTGGAGGGGTGGCTTCTAATAATAAAATAAGAAAAAAATTAATTGATCTTTCGATTAATAATAACTTTGAGCCTATATTTCCACCAATAAACTTGTGCAGTGATAATGCTGCAATGATTGCATGGGCTGGCATAGAAAGATTCAAATTAGGTCTTTCAAATAAACTTGATTTCCCAGCAAAAGCTAGATGGCCGTTGGACGAAAAAGCTCCCTTCTTGAAAGGAGCTGGAATAAAACTTTAAAGAAAATAAAAAAAAGATAATTTTTTTAAGAATGAGCATTCGTAAAACAAAGTCGATTATCAGTTATGGAAATTAATACAAAGTACTGGAAAAAAATATGTAAGATGAGTAATATGGGTTAATATTTGAGAGAAATTTATGGTTAGAAAAAAGAAAAAAATAAGAAGAAATAAAAAAAAACCTAGAAAAGCAAAATTAAAGAAAATTAAGAGAATAAAATCAAAAAAAAAGAAGAGATCACAAATTTATAAAACTAGCAAAAAATATATTGATGAGTCATTGAAACATAAACCATATATCCACCCGTGGTATGTAAAACACCCTTGGGTTTTCCAGTTGACCCTGAAGTGTAAAGAATAAATAAAGGATCTTCCGCGTTCATTTCTTCTGGATTACATTCATCTGAAACATTTTGAGTTATGTCTTCGTACCAAACATCTCTATCATTAACCCAGCTGATTTCATTGCCCGTTCTCTTCACAACTATACATTTTTTTATGTTTC
>AZYC01000002.1 GCA_000513075.1 alpha proteobacterium SCGC AAA288-G21
CTAAAAAAATATTTATTAAAAATAAAATCAATACCCCAAAATTTTTCGTCTATAATTTTAATAACAGTTTAAATATTCACAGCTTGATAAAAAAATCAAAAATTAATTTTCCCGTTATTATTAAACCAATTAACGAAGGTTCAAGCATAGGTGTTTATATTTGTACAAAAAAAAATCTAAACAAAAATTTAAAAAAGTTAAGAAAATATAACAAAATATTAGTCGAAAAATGTATTCCTGGAAGAGAAATACAAGTGGCAGTTATGAATAACAAGCCTTTAGGTGCTATAGAGCTTAAACCTAAAAGAAAATTTTATGACTACCATGCTAAATATTCAAGTAAAGCAAAAACCAAACATATTATGCCGGCTCCTTTGGAATCAAAAAAATATAAAGAGGTTTTAAGTATTGCCAGAAAAGTTCACCTTTTATTAGGATGTAAGGGAATCACTAGAAGTGATTTTAGATACCACAACAATAAATTCTTTCTACTGGAGATTAATACACAACCAGGAATGACAAATCTTTCTTTAGTACCTGAAATAGCAGCATATAAGGGCATTAAATTTGAAAATTTGGTTGAATGGATGGTTAAAGATGCTGATTACGCTAGGTAATAAAAAAATTAAAATATTATTTTATATTTTAGTATTTATTTTTGTGTCCACGATAAGTTTTTTTGAAAGGACAAATATTTTCGGCAAGAAATTTTTCTTTCAGTTAAAAGAGATTGAAATATCAGGGTATACAAAAGTTGATCATGTAGCAATGCAACGTAAATTAAATAATTTAATAGGAAAGAATTTACTTTTAACAAAACGCAGAGATATTGAAGGTATTATAAATGAGAATAAGTTAATCAGCGAATATACAGTTGTAAAACAATATCCCAATAAAATTAGTGTCAAATTGAAGGAAGTTGTTTTGGTTGCAAAGTTTATAAAAGATAAAAAAAGGTATTTTTTAGCTGATAATAATAATCTTATCCCTTATGCGGATCATTTAACTGATCAAAATTTACCAAATGTTTATGGAAAAGATGCAGAATATTATTTCAATGATTTTCAGAAATTACTCAAATTAAATAATTTTAATTTAAATATCATATCGAGTTATTACTTTTTTCAAATTAACAGATGGGATATAGTTACAAATAATCAAAAAATAATAAAATTTCCTTCAAAAGGCTTAACGGAAGCTATAAGAGTAGTTAAAAAGCTTTTGAATAATAAAAATTTTAACAATTATTCTGTTATAGATTTAAGGATAAATAATAAAATTATCACTCAGTAGTGGAAAACAAAAAAATTATTGCTGTTATTGATTTAGGAACCTTCAATCTTAAATGTGCTATTTTTTCATTTAGCATTGGTGAGTTACCAAAACTTATTGGCTTTTCTAAAAAAAAAACAAAAGGTATACATAATTCAATCATTGTTAATATGAATGATGCAATTGATTCAGTTCGTTCATGTTTGATAGAGGCGGAAAAAAAATCACAAATTAGTCTAAATAAAATAAATGTATTAATTGATCCTACTGAAATTATTACCACCAGGTTGACCAAGTTTAAAAAAACTAGTGGGTCTAAAATAGAAAAAAATGATGTCAGTTTTCTCCTGAAAGAGGCAAAAAAACAAGTTGAATTAAATGATTCTAGATTATCTAATATCCATATATTTAATTATAAATATGTAGTCGATAATAAACTTTTTAAAGATTTGCCTTTTAATATTTATGTAGATCAATTTAGTCAAGAAAATGTTTTTCTCGGTGTCCCAAAAAATATTTTAAAGAATATTTCAGAGGTATTTCATTCTTGCGATATTGAAATTGGTAAATTTATTTCTTGTTCTTACGCTTTAGGCATTTGCTGTTTTAATCAAGATCAAATTGATTATGGATGTGGCATTATTGATATGGGTTATGAAAAAACTTCTCTAGCGCTATTTAAAGATTCATCTTTAGTACGTGCTTCTTCTTTTCCAATAGGATCAAATCACATTACAAAGGATATTTCCCGCGGTTGTTATTTATCTGAAATTGAATCAGAATTAATCAAGAAAGAAATATCAATAATTGATAATTTAGATGAAGAATTAAATAATAATGGATTTTTATCTGATAAATATTTTTCTGAAACTAAATTTAGAAAAATTTCATCTAAATTTATTAAAGATATCATTTTAGCAAGATTAGATGAAATTCTAAATAAAATTTTTAAAGAAACAAGTTTTTTACAATTTGAAAGTATAAAACAAAATTTAATTTTTGTGGGAGAAGGATCAAGATTAAATGATTTAAAAAAAATAGCTAACGCTAAGTTACAAAATTGTACCTTTGATACTAACCTAGATAATTTTAAATCTTTAGGAAATATCGATAGAGAATTATTGGCCTGCTATGGTGCAGTGAAAATTTTAACAGAAGGTTTTGCCTCGGAGGCAATTGCTATACCAAATAAAAGTCAAAATGATAAAAGTGGCTTTTTTACTAGAATTTTTAATATTTTTAATTAGTTTCTTTATTGTATTTTTTTGAAACAATTGTTGTTTTTTATATCTTACCTTTGATCATTATAAAGGTTTTATGCCTGGTTTTTATCAAAAGACAATCAAACGTGAAATTCAATTCAAGGGTGTTGGCCTGCATAATGGTAAAAAGGTTAATATAAAACTTGTTCCCGCGGCACCAAATCACGGGATAGTTTTTAAGAGAACTGATTTAAAAACCAAGAATTTAATTCCTGCAATTGTTGACAATGTAAGCAATGCAGTTCTCTGCACAAATATACAAAATGAGTTTGGAGCTACTGTCTCAACGATTGAACATTTAATGGGAGCATTATATGGGGAGGAGATTGACAATTTATTGGTTGAAATTGATTCTAGCGAAGTTCCTATTATGGATGGTTCAGCTAAAGAATTTATTAAACAAATTAGAGAAACTGGAACTAAAAATTATGACACTACGAGGAAATTTATAAAAGTTTTAAAAAAATGTGAACTGGTTGTTGATAATAAATTTATATCAATAGAACCTTATGAAAACGATTTAAAAATTGATTTTGAAATTGTATACAAAAATCAACTTATTAGTACTCAGAGGAAATCAGTTAGGCTGTCTAATGATAATCTTGATTCAGTTTATAATTCTAGAACTTTTTGTTTGTTTGAAGATATAGAAAAGATTAAGCGGTTAGGTCTGGGAAAAGGTGGGTCTCTTGAGAACGCAATTGTAGTAGATGATAACAAGGTTCTTAACAAGGAAGGATTAAGATATAAAAATGAATTTGTAATGCATAAAATTTTAGATTGTATGGGTGATTTAATGTTAGCTAATTATAAAATTTTAGGTGAGGTAAGATGTAGCCAGGGCGGCCACCAATTGACTAATGCATTACTAAAAAAATTTCTATCAGACAGCAAATACTTTTCGGTGATGGAATTTAAGGAAAAAAGATTTCCAAATAGTCAATTTTATAACAGACCTGTAGCCGTAAACGCTTAAATTTCAATCTATTTTAAATTCAAAAAAAATTTGGTAATCTCTATTTCCAATGTCTAAACATATTATTTTTTTATTCATATATATAATTTTTATTGTTTCATGCTCAAAAGATAAAAGTAAGGTCGACCAAGTTTTGCTTGAACAAGATGTCGAAGCAGAAATGATTCTTGCCTATAAAGAAGGAATGCAGCAATTAGAAGAAGGCGATGCACTTTATGCATCAAGAAAATTTGATGAAGCAGAAATTTTGTTTCCCCAATCTATTTGGGCTTCCAAAGCATCATTGATGTCTGCTTATGCGTTATATTCTCAAAATTATTATGATGATGCTATCTTTAATTTAGAGCGCCATATTAAAAATTATCCCAAAGATAAAGATTTAGTTTATGCCCACTACTTAATTGCAATATGTTATTTTGAACAATTATATGATGAGAGAAAAGATTTAAAACCTTTAGTAAATGCGCGTGAAAAATTTGAACATATTTTAAAAAAATATCCTAATACAGACTATGCAATTGATGCTAAATGGAAGATGGGACTAATTGTAGATCAAATGGCTGCAAAAGAAATGTATATTGGTCGTTATTACATGAAGATGGAAAAATGGATTGCTGCAATTAATCGTTTCAAATTTGTTGTACAATATTATGATACTACAGTTTATATTGAAGAGGCATTACATCGGTTAGTTGAAATTTATTATAAAATTGGTTTGGTTGAAGATGCACAAAAAATTGCAGCAACACTTGGATATAATTATGGTTCTGGAGAATGGTATAAAAACTCTTATAAAATATTTAATAAATCTTACAAGACAGCAAATATTACTAAAAAGGAAAAGGATTCTTTTATTAGAAAAAAATTCAAAAAATTATTTGAATAGTTGATGGAAAAAGAGAAAATCAAAGATTTGTATTTTGATAAAATTGTTGAAATAAATGACTATAACAAAGCATATTATAATCAAGATAATCCCATCATTTCGGACTATAAATATGACAGATTAAAAATCGAAATATTAAATCTAGAAAAAAAATATAAATTTTTAAAAAGTAAATTATCTCCTACCAAAACCGTAGGCTACAAGGTTTCAGGCAAATTTAAAAAAATTAAGCACAAGATACCCATGTTATCCCTTTCAAATGCTTTTTCTGAAAATGATATTGTTGATTTTCTAAAAAAAGTTAGAAATTTTTTAAAACTAAACAATGACTATAAAATGGATATTATTGCTGAACCGAAAGTTGATGGAATCTCAGCCTCTCTTCACTATGTTAATGGACAATTAAAATTAGGACTATCAAGAGGAGACGGTATCACAGGAGAAGATATTACATTAAATCTCAAAACAATTCGAAATATACCTGTAAGATTAAAAAGTTTAAAATTTCCTGAAAATATAGAAATTAGGGGTGAAGTCTACATATCAAAAAAAGATTTTAAAAATATTAGCAATAAATTCGCTAATCCAAGAAATGCTGCGGGAGGCTCTTTGAGACAAAAAGATCCACTTAAAACAAAAAAAATTCCTCTTCAATTTATAGCGTATGGCTTAGGATTTGTTAAAGAAAAATCATTTAAAACTCAGTCAGAATATTTAGAACAATTAAAGAAGTGGGGTTTTAAAGTTAGCCAACGCGTTAATGTTTTTACTAATATTAAAGATATAATGAAAAATTATATTAAACTTGAAAACAAAAGATCAGAGATAGAATACGATGTTGATGGAATCGTTTACAAAATTAATGACTTAAATTTTCAAAAAAGACTTGGATATATTTCAAATTCTCCTAGATGGGCGATTGCTCATAAATTTTCATCTACAAAAGGCATATCTAAAATATTAAAGATTGAAATTCAGGTTGGAAGAACAGGGGCATTAACTCCTGTAGCAAAACTACAACCCGTTAATGTTGGTGGTGTAATAATTTCTAATGCCACCTTGCATAATGAAGATGAGATAATAAGGAAGGACGTTAGAAAAGGCGATGTTGTTACCATTCAAAGAGCCGGAGATGTTATTCCACAGGTAATCTCAGTTGACATAAGCAAAAGATCATCTGGATCAAAAAAATTTATTTTTCCATATAAATGTCCTTCGTGTTACTCAAAAGTGGTTAAAGAATTTAATAGCAATACTAAAAAAAAAGATGCAATAACAAGATGCCCCGACCCAAATTATAGCTGCCAAGCTATTTTAAAGGAAAAATTAAAACATTTTGCATCAAAAGATGCACTTAATATAGAAGGACTTGGAAAAAAGGTTATAGATAATTTTTGGAGCAATAAATTAATTAAATATCCATATGATATTTTTAATTTAGATCTAAATATATTAAAAAAATTTGATGGATGGGGTGAAAAATCTATTATTAATTTAAAAAACTCAATAAATAAAAGTAAAAAGATTTCATTGGTTCGTTTTATTTTTTCTTTAGGTATTCGTCATATAGGGCAAGAAAATGCAAAAGTATTAACAAAACACTTTTTAAGTGTTCAGCAATTTTTTGAAACTTGTAGAAAATTAAATATCAATGATCAAAATTATCTTGATGAACTTCAGTCAATTGATGGTATAGGAACTTCTCAAATTGATTCATTAAAAAAATTTTTTTCAAATAAACAAAATTTAATAGTCGTTTCTAATTTAATTAATTTACTAGACGTTGAAAATTATAAGTCACCAAGTAAAAAAACTCCATTAAGTGGAAAATTAATTATGTTTACAGGTGGTTTTGAGCATAAAAGTAGATCAGAATTAAAATCTCTTGCTGAAAATTTAGGAGCAAAGATTGTCAGTAACATAAGTAAAAAAACCAATTGTTTAATTGTAGGCTCCCAAAAACCTACTATAAAAAAAATTAATGAAGCAAAAAAACTAAATGTTAAAATTTTATACGAAAAGGACTGGAACAAAATAATTAATTAATAAATGATCTTAACCAGCTCTTTTCATCTTTATTTAAGTAGGAACCTAAAATCATATATGTTTTTTTATGATATTCATTTAAATATTTTTTTTCTTTTTTATTTAGTAATTTGAAATTAATTAAATCTTTTTCAATTGGAGCAAAGGTTAAATTTTCAAACCTTAATTTTTTTTTGTATTTCTTTATAAAAACTAAGTTTTCCAATCTTATTCCAAACTTATTTGTTTCATAATATCCAGGTTCATTGGAGAGAATCATCCCTTCTTCTAACTTTATATTATTGATTTTAGATATTGCTTGAGGTCCTTCGTGAACATTTAAAAAGTATCCAACTCCGTGACCAGTTCCATGAGCGTAATCTAGGCCAGCTTTTTTTAAAGCAGACCTAGCTACAATATCTAGTTTTTTTCCTGTTGTATTTTTTTTAATTTTATAAGTTGCTACTCCAATATGGCCTTTTAATACTTTTGTAAAAATATTTCTAATTTTTTGAGATTGCTTAGAAAAACAAATTGTTCTTGTCACATCTGTTGTGCCATAGTGGTATTGACCTCCCGAATCACAAAGGTAAACATCTTTTATTTTGATCGTTCTATTTGTTTTACTGTTTGCTCTGTAGTGAACAATTGCTCCATTAGGTCCAGAACCAGATATAGTATTAAAACTTGGAGATACGTAATTTTTATTTTTTTTTCGAAATTGTTCTAATTTTTTTTGGGCACTTAATTCGCTGATTTTAATCTTATTAATATTATTTTTAATCCAATAAATAAATTTTGTTAATGCAGTACCATCGGCTATATGAGACTTAATTGTATTATTTATTTCTACAATATTTTTTTTTGATTTCAAAAAAAATATTGGATCAATTTCCTCAATATATTTAAATCTTTCTGCTATTTTTTCTCTATAAAAATATGAACAGGTAAATTTATCAATCAAAAAATTTTGTTTTTTATCTAAACTATTGAAATGTGCCGTGACATCTGTTGGATTAACATATTTCACAACTTTTCCAAATTGTGATTTAAAATTTTTGCTGATTTTCTTATTTTCCACAATAAGAGTTATTTTTTTTTTATAATTAACTATTGCGTTACAATTGGGTATTGGTGAATAAGAATTATCTTTCCCTCTTATGTTTAATGTCCAGGCCACATTTTCAGGAGCAGTAACTAGCAAATTTTTTAGTTTTTTTCTTTTTAAAATATTGCAAATTATATTTATTTTATTTTTAAAACTTTTTCCAGCATACTGAGTTTTAAGTATAAAAAATTTGTTAAATTTTAGTTTGGATTTATTTGGCCAAATTTTATCAATTAAGTTTTTTTTTATAGGTATTAGTTTAACGTTTTCTGTTTTATATAAATTTATCAAACTAGCTAAACTGTAAATTCTTGGATCAAATCCTATTCTCAATTTTTGTTTATTTTTCCCTAATATATCCGAAGGTATAGTTTTGTGAATTTGGATTACTTTGAAACCTTTTCTTACCTCTTTTTGAGCTTGTAGAGTATAACGACCATCTACAAACAAGAATGCCTGTTTTTTTAAAACTAATGATTGACCTGCAGAACCGGAAAATCCAGTTAAATATTTTAATCTTTCTTTTTCCGGACTCACATATTCTCCAAAAAATTCGTCATTTTTTGGAACTATGTAGCCGTCAATATTATTAATTGTTAACTCTCTTCTTAATTTAATTAGTTTATTTTTTTTTCATTTAGTTTTTTTTGTAATCTTAACCAACCAGGACTTCTAATTTCCTTTTCATAAGAAATATCTTGATTAAATTCAAAATCATAAATATTTTCCTCAGTCACATTGCTTTTTTTAATATTTTCTTTTGGTAATTCATCTATAAATCGAGAAGCTAGACTTTCAATCCAATCACCCTGGTAAAATCTGTTCATAGAAAATGAAATATAAGCCCTTTTTTTTGCTCTAGTTATAGCAACGTATGCAAGTCGTCTTTCCTCTTCTAGAGCCAAATCTCCTTTTTCTTCTAGTGATTTTTGATGCGGAAATAATCCTTCTTCCCAGCCTGGTAAAAAAACTATATCGAATTCCAATCCTTTTGCAGCATGCATGGTCATTAAATTTATCTTTTTTCCTTCCCAATCTTGATCAATTGAAGTTGCTAAAGCAACATGTTCAAGAAAGCTTTCTAAATTTTCAAATTCACTCATACCTCTTAAAAATTCTTTGATATTTTCTAAACGTCCTTCACTCTCTATATCTTTTTTATTTTTTAACATTTCGGAATATCCAGATTCATCCAATATAATTTGCATCAATTCGACATGTTTTTTTGAGAACAAATCTTTTCTCCATTTTGAAATAAGGTTGAGTATTGTAAGTAGACCTATTTTTGCTTTAGGTTTTATCTCATTCATTTCTATCATTTTTAAAGAAGCATCTTCTAAACAAAGTTTGTATTTTTTAGCATATTCATTAATTTTTTTTATTGTTGTGTCCCCAACTGATCTTTTGGGTGTATTTACAATTCTTTCAAATGCTAAGTCGTCTTTTTTTTGAAAAATGATCCTTAAATAAGCAACAGAATCTTTTATTTCAGATCTTTCATAAAATTTAGTTCCACCAACAATTCTGTATCCAACGCCAATTTTTAAAAATCTTTCTTCAAATTCTCTTGTTTGAAATATAGCTCTAACTAAAATTGCAATGTTATTATAAGAAAAATTTTTTTTTAATTTTTTTTCAATAATGTCCGAGATATTAATTGCTTCATCTTTGCCACTTTTATAACAACTCAATTTGACTAATTCTCCATCTTCCTCATCAGTCCATAATTTTTTTCCAAGTCGATCTTGATTATTTGCTATTAACACAGAAGCAGCAGACAATATATTTTGGGTAGATCTATAATTTTGTTCTAACTTGATTTTTTTTGTATTTTTAAATATTTTATCAAAATTTAAAAAATTTTTTATTTCTGCTCCTCTCCAACTATAAATTGATTGATCATCATCTCCCACGCAACAAATATTCTTATGTTTGTTTGCTAATAAATTAAGCCATTTGTTTTGAATAAAATTTGTATCCTGATATTCATCAACCAATATATATCTAAAATTATTTGAGTAAATTTTTAAAATATCTTGCTTGTTTTCAAAAATAGACACACAATGTAAAATTAGATCACCAAAATCGCATGCATTGAGAGCTAAAATTTTTTCTTGATAAATCTTATAAACACTTAAAATTCCTTTTTCCCATATTTCTCCTTTTTTAGTTACAACATTATTGGGAAATAGACCTTTATTTTTCCATTTATCAATAATAGCAATTATGAATTGAGGAGATAATTTTTTAATATCAATATTTTCCGCCTTACAAATATTTTTTATTAATCTTAGTTGGTCATCTCGATCAATAATTGTGAAATTAGAATTTAAGTTTACAGCAGCCGCATGTTTTCTAAGTATTTTTGCACTGATTGAATGAAATGTTCCAAGCCACGGAATTGCGGTAGCCTGTTTATAAAGCAATTTACTCACTCGAACTCGCATTTCTTGAGCAGCCTTGTTTGTAAATGTTACGCACAGAATTTGATTAGGCCATGCTTTTCTTTCTTTGATTATGTGGGCAACCCTTGTTGTTAATACTCTTGTTTTGCCCGATCCAGCTCCAGCAACAATTAGGCAAGGTCCATCCAAATTAATTACCGACTTTATTTGATTTTCGTTCAAATTTTTTAGATAATTTAAATTGCTGTATTTCATTTAATATGTATTTTATACTTTTTTCAATGTTAGTAAATTATACTCATCTATTTCTTTTATGATCAGAATAAATCAGCCTGGACTTAAAAGTTTTGTTTTCTATGTATTTGGTTTTATATTTTTAACACTTTTCATATATTTAGGAATACCTTTCTTTTTTGATTATAAAAATAATCAACCAGATTTAAAAAGAAAAATATTTGAAAATTTTGGTTTAAATTTAAGCTTTACCAGTAATGTAAAATATAATATTTTTCCAAGTCCGAGATTAAACTTGAAAAATGTTGAAATCTTAAGTTTTTCGGAAAGTTCTAAAAACATTGGATCTGTCAAAAAGATCATTTTAAAGATTCCATTTAAAAGATTGGTGAGTTTAAAAAAATTAGATTTTGATTCTATTGAATTAATTGATGCGGTCATCAATATTAAAACTTCGGAAATTAATAATTTCAAAAACTATTTAAACAACAAGACACATGGAAAACTAATTCAATTAACAAAAAGTAAAATTAATCTATTAGATAAAACAAAATTGCTTTTTAATATTGATATAAAAAAATTGCGTATTTCAGGCAAAAGCTTATTTGATAAATTAGATCTCAAAGGTCGAATATTTGATACAAAAATAGAAATTAATTATCAAAATAAAAATTTTAATAAAAATTCTGAGAAAAACGTGGAAATTTGGCTTCCAGAAATTGGCCTAAATTCAAAATTAAGTATAAATGCTGATAAAAAAAATAATGAAACTATTTATGGCAGGGTTAGCATTTTCTTTCCCAGCAATCAAATCTACTTGGACTATATATTAAGAAATAAAATTTTTAATATTTCGAGTTCAAGATTAACAAATAATTACTTTAAAGGTAAAATATTTGGAGATTTAATCTTGTTTCCGTTTTCAACTTTTGATTTAAAACTAGACATTGATTTTCTAAAATTTAAAAACATACTAAATAGCGGATTTATAGATAATAATAAATTCTTAAGTCAATTAATGCCATTTAATAAGAAAATTAATGGCAATATAAATATCAATGTTGACAAAATAGCATCTTCGTCAAATATAATAAATTCAGGTAATGCTAATTTAGAATTTATAAATTCTGTTTTAATAGTCAAGGAATTTAATTTAATTATTAACAAAATCGGTAATATCAAATTTGCGGGTAAAATTTTTAAACAAAAGAAAAAAAAAATATTTATTTTTAACACTAAAATTAATTTAGACAATCCTAAAAATTTCTACTCACGTTTTTTAATACCAAAAAAAAATAGAATAGATTTGGTGCCTATTAATCTTCTTGGAAAAATTGATCTCGAGTCTTATGAAATTAAATTTGATAAGATATACCTTGATAATGCATTGAACCAAAAAGAATTAGACGAGGATAAATTATTTTTCTTACAGGAAAGGATTAATGAAATCTTTTCGCAAAACTCATTAAATAATATTTTAAAATATTCAAATTTAAGAAAAATTATTCAATCTTTCTTTAATTAAATTAATTAGATCCATTTATTACCGAGGTCCAATCATTTTTTTTGGGTCAGTAAGTTTATTAAATTCCTTTTCATTTATTAATCTGGATTTAATAGCTTCCTCTTTTAAAGTGGTACCATTTTTTAGTGCCTTTTTAGCAATGGTAGCGGCATTATCGTAACCAATTTTAGGTGCAAGAGCAGTTACTGACATTAAAGAATTTTCAAGCAATTGGTTTATTCTTTTTTTGTCAGGCTTTAACCCTCTGATACAATATTTTGCAAAATTTCTTGAAGCATCTGACATAAAGTTAATTGATTGTATGCTGTTAAGGTGTAAGAGGGGCTTGAATACATTTAGTTCAAAATGTCCATGAGAGCCTGCCATTGTAATTGCGTTATGATCACCTATTATTTTTACGCAGACCATTGTTACTGCTTCACATTGCGTAGGGTTAATCTTTCCAGGCATTATTGAAGATCCTGGTTCATTTTCTGGCAAAATAAGCTCACCATATCCTGCTCTTGGCCCAGATCCAAGAAACCTAATATCATTTGCAATTTTCATTAAACAAACTGCCGTTGTGTTCATAGTTCCTGAAAAATTTACAATTGCATCGTGAGCCGCCAGAGCGGCAAATTTATTAACAGCTGGTTTCAAAGGAAGTTTTGTAATTTTTCTTAGTTCTAAGATTATTTTTTTATCAAAATTTTTTCTGGTATTTAAGCCCGTTCCAACCGCAGTTCCGCCCTGAGCTAAAAAATATATTTCTTCAAGAGATTTTTCAATTCTCTCAATGCATTTTTTTAATTGTGCGTGATAACCGGAAAACTCCTGACCCAGTGAAATAGGAGTTGCATCTTGTAAATGAGTTCGTCCTACTTTTATTATTTTACTAAATTGTTTTACTTTTTTTTTAAGTTCTGATTCAAGTAGTTTTAATGCAGGTAATAACCTACCTCTTGTCCTAGTAGCAATAGCAATATGCATTGCTGTAGGAAATACATCATTGGTTGATTGGCTTTTATTTACGTGGTCATTGGGATGCACTGGTTTTTTGGTTCCCATTTTTCCACCAAGTATTTGAATTGCTCGATTAGCAATTACTTCATTTACATTCATGTTTGTTTGCGTTCCAGAACCAGTTTGGAAAACTTTAAGAGGAAAATGATTATCTAGCTTTCCTGCAATAATTTCATTTGCTGCCTTTATAATTACCTTTGCAATTTTAGGATCAAGATCTTTATTTTTAGTGTTTACTATAGCTGCGGCCTTTTTTATCATAGCGATCGATTTGATAATCATTGGCCCTACAAAAATATCACCGATATCAAAATATTTATTCGATCTTTGAGTGGAAGCGCCCCAATACTTATCCGATGGCACACTAATAGAACCTAAGCTATCGAATTCTTTTCTAAATTTCATTTAAATATATTTTAGTATAAAATAATTTAATTGATATCTTAAATTATCTAGTAATAAAATGAAAAAAAATATACAGGAGAGAAATGAGTAATTTTGATGATGTTAAAACTTTTATGCAAACTTTTGGTCAAGAAGTTAAAATTAAGGCCGAATTCCCCAAAAAAAAAATTGTTGAATTACGTTATGATTTAATTAAAGAAGAATTAAATGAACTGCAAAATGCAATAAAAACAAAAAACTTAAGAGAGATTGCAGATGCATTAACAGATATTTTATATGTTACTTACGGCGCCGGTCATGCCTATGGTATAGATTTAGATAAGTGTTTTAGTGAAGTACAAAGATCAAATATGAGCAAATTGGGTGGGGATGGAAAACCTATTTATAACGAAAAAGGCAAAGTTATGAAGGGCCCCAAATATTTTGAACCAAATTTGAAAAAATTTATTGAATAAATATTTAACAAACAAATATTTTATTTGATCAGTTTTTAATCTAATTGTAGTTAATTTTTTGAAACGTAATCCAGAGCCTCATAATGGCCCTTTACCCAAGTTTCCAAAGTGCCATTTCCGTGCAAACATTCGCTATCACTACCAAAAAGGGACTTAACTTTATGCGAAGGTATGGTTACGTTTTCTAAGATATAAAAAACTGGCTCAATATCACTTTTAATTTCTGCAAGTAAATGTTTTCCTGAAATAATCTCATTTTTTTTTAAAGGATAATATTCATGAAAGCATTTACTTCTAAAAGGATTGTGTGCCGTAAGCACACTTAATTGAAGTGCTTTAGCCATATCTTTTCTGGTCATACCTTTGCGTAGTTTTCCTTCCTCAAAAACAACCGTTGTAGGTGCTTTACAGTTACTGAGAAATAAAATTAATGAAATTAGAATAATTGTATAAATCTTTTTGATCATAATAAATAGTATATATTATAAAATGATTCTTGGAAAAATGCATAAAAAAATGGAATATAATTATTGTTTTATGAATAAATTTCTAGGTGCACTATTTTCGGGTTTATTGTTTTGTGGCATCTCGGAAGCCGAGAGTTCCTTGCTAGAGTGTCAGGGTAGTAATTTTCCCACTTGGACAAATTGTTATGGCGAAGTAGGACCTCTCCCAATATCTGGTGACGTTTATACAGGAGAATGGAAAGTCGGCAAATATCACGGTCAAGGGACAATTGAATATTCAGATGGAACAAAATATGTAGGAAAATGGAAAAATGGTTTACCAAACGGAAAAGGAACCTTAACGGATTCTAGTGAAAATGAATATGTTGGAGGATTTAAAGATGGCAAGAGACAAGGTATAGGGACTCATACCTCCGCTAATGGAAGTAAATATTTCGGAGAATGGAAAGATGATAAATATCACGGACAAGGGACTAATATTTCCGTTGATGGAAAAAAATATGTTGGGAAGTGGGAAGACGGTTTGCCAAATGGAAAAGGAACCCTAACGGATTCTAGTGGAAATAAATACGTTGGAGGATTTAAAGAAGGCAAGAGACACGGACAGGGAACTTACACAATGTCAGATGGCTCAAATTACACCGGACAATGGGAAGGTAGCATACCAAATGGAGAAGGCGTTTATACATTTGCTGATGGAAAAATTGAAAAAGGTATTTGGAAAATGGGAGAATTAATTAAACGGAAAAAATAAATGAAAAACTTATCTTTTTATATATTTTTGGTTTTATTTTTTTGTAACATAGGGTGGACAGAAACTTCATTGCCCGAATGTAAAGGAAGTAATTATGAAAAATGGACAAACTGCAAGGGTACTGAAACATGGGATAATGGAAGAGAATATGTTGGAGAATTTAAAGATGGCAAGAGAAACGGACAGGGGACTATAACTCATCCAGATGGATCAAAATATACTGGACAATGGAAAGATGGTTTACCAAATGGAAAAGGAACTGAAACATGGGAAGACGGAACTAAATACGTTGGAGAATTTGAAAATGGTAAGAAAATCGGACATGGACAAGGATCTCTCAGATATCCAAATGGAGCTAAATTTGTTGGACAATTTATAGATGGTTTTCCAACCGGAAAAGGAACCATGACATGGCTAGATGGATCTAAACATGTTGGAGATTTTGAAGATGGCTCAGCTACTGGACAGGGAACTTTTATAACATCAGATGGAGCTAAATATGTTGGGCAATGGGAAAATGGTTTTCCAAATGGAAAAGGAATCGAAACATGGTCAGATGGAAGAAAATATGTTGGAAAATACAAAGACGGTTTATTTGATGGACAGGGAACTATGACATGGGCAGACGGAAAAAGATACGTCGGAGAATATAAAGCAGGCAAAAAAGAGGGACAAGGAACTTATACATATTCGGATGGATCTCAATACGTTGGAGAATATAAAGATGATTCAGAAAATGGACAAGGAACTTATACATATCCTGGTGGAGAAAAATATGTTGGAGAATGGAAAGATGGACAATTCCATGGACAGGGAACCCTTACATATACTAATGGAACTGTTGAAAAAGGTTTTTGGAAAGATGGTAATATAGTTGAACCACAATAATAAATTAATTTTTTTCTTCAAAAATCAAATTTGGCACCTGGGAGGAACGATATTTTTATTTTACTAAATAAGATTTTAAAATTATATATGGAAAGTAATTATTAAAAGGAGAAAAACCATGAAATCAATATCAAGTGGAAGAACTAGGAGACGTCATCAAAAACAAAAAAGAACAAAGAAAAAAAAGAAAAAAAAATAAAAATTGATAAAATAATAAAATGAAAAAATTGACAGCAAAAAGAAAAATACGACAAATCCGAATGTTTAAGAAAAACTTAAAAAAGGTGGAGAAAAGAAAAAATAAGAAAGAGAAAGACAAAAAAGAAGCAGCTGAGAAACAACGTGTGTTACCAAGGTCGCGTTAGTAAGCACAGCTTTTTGAGTTAGGCTTAGAAATAATACGGGGCGTTCTGTTGCTCGGTGCCTTGGACCTGGCTTTGTTGGTTTGTAATATCGCTATTGCAGAATTTAATGAATAAAAATTTACTTTTATTAACCATCAGTCAGGTTTTTGGATTTACAGCTAATATTATTACAGTTTTTTTAAGTGGAATTGTCGGGTCACAAATTACATCTATAAAGTCTTTATCAACATTGCCTACAGCTTTATCAGTTGTTGGTACTGCAATTTTTACTATTTTAGCAGCAAAAATTATGGGCAAAATAGGCCGAAGGTTAGGTTTTATTTTTGCAGCTTTAGTAAGTTCAGCGACTTGTTTGCTAGCTACTTTCGCTATCATTCAACAAAACTTTATTTTATTTTGTATCTCACATTTAATTCTTGGTATGGGGATAGCTTTTGCTCATCAATATCGTTTTGCAGCAGCAGAAAGTGTAGAGAAAGAAAAAGTACCAAAAGCTATCTCTATTTTAATGTTAGCTGGAATCGTTTCATCCTTTCTAGGTATAACTTTAGCGAATTATACAAAAAATATTTTTAGTGATTATTTATATGTTGGCTCTTATCTTTTGCTCGCTGTATTTACTTTTATGCCAGCAATATTTTTAATTTTTTATAAAAATAATGAAAAAACAAAAATAGATTTTAATAATAAATACAATGGACGTAGATCATTTGAAATAATTTTTCAACCAAGATTTTTGCAAGCAATAATTGCTGCTGCATTTGCTTATGCTATCATGTCATTTTTAATGACTGCTACACCCTTAAGCATGCATGTGATGGAAAAAATGAGTTTAAAAAAAACAGGCATAGTTCTTCAATTTCATCTAGTAGCTATGTTTCTTCCATCATTAATTACAGGACATTTAATTAAAAAGTTTGGGCATAGCAATATAATGTATATAGGAGTTTTATTTTTTGTCGTAACAATAATCTTAAGTTTATTTGAACAAACATTAGCAAATTATATGGTAGCTCTAATATTTTTAGGATTAGGATGGAATTTTTTATTTATTTCTGGAACTAGTTTAGTTGTTTTAACTTATAAAGAAGAAGAGAAATTTAGAGCACAAGGAATTAATGATTTGATTGTATTCTCTATAATGGCATTAGCAAGTTTATCGGCAGGAATATTGCTAAGTTTAACTAGTTGGAAAACTATGAACTTAATATGTATTCCTTTTTTGATTTTAATCCTTATTACTACTTTTAGAGCTGAAAGAATAAATTAGAATAATTCCCCAGCGTAAGTCTAATTTCTCTCTTCTGTGTGTCACCAGTGTGTCCGGAACTACTGATAGATTAAATTGTCTTTGACTTACTTAGCTACAAGAGACTTTACTAGGGGCGTTCTGTTGCCCGGTGCCCCAGACCGCGCTTTCTTAATATAAATTAAGCAGCGAGAGCAAATTTATCATTTGCAATTATAATTTAGCCCGTTACGGCGGAACAATACCGAACGAAAGAATAGCCTTTAGACACTCGTCGATCCTAGTTCACCCCCGCAAGTTGTAAATGGTGGAGGTGGTGGGTACTGCCCCCACGTCCGCAATGTTTATTACGAAATTCGTTTATCGTCATAGTTGGAAATCCAACACTATTAATATAAAACTTATATATTATAATTCAATAATTTTTTAATCATGGAATTAACGGATCAGCAAAAAAAAGAAATAGCTGAACAACAGTCTCAAATAAATACCACTAAAAGAGTAACCGCTCCAGGACTTGAAAAAATACTTTATGAGATATTACCTGTTTTAGATCATGGTTTTGTAAGAGTAGTAGACTATATGGGAGATGATACTTCTATAGTTCAATCAGCTAGAGTTTCGTATGGAAAAGGAACTAAAAAAGTATCTACTGATAGTGGACTCATTAAATATTTAATGCGCCACAGGCATAGTACACCCTTTGAAATGTGTGAAATAAAATATCATGTTAAGTTACCAATTTTTGTTGCAAGACAGTGGATTAGACATCGAACTGCAAATGTAAATGAATATTCTGCGAGATATTCGATTTTAGATAAGGAATTCTATCTTCCTGCTAAGGAAAACTTGGCCGCACAGTCAAAAAATAATAGACAGGGAAGAGGTGATTTAATTAATGGTGAACAAGCAGATGATGTTCTCAAAATATTAAAAGAAGATGCTGAAAAAAGTTACAAAGACTATGAAACAATGCTTAACGAACGTCATGATGGAACGATAATCAATGAAAACAAAAAAGGACTTGCAAGAGAGCTCGCAAGAATGAATTTGACGCTCAATACTTATACACAGTGGTATTGGAAAACAGATTTGTTGAATTTATTAAATTTTTTGTCTTTAAGAGCTGATGATCATGCACAATACGAGATCAGAGCTTATGCAGACATAATGATTGACAGTTTAAAAAGATGGGTGCCCATAACTTATGAAGCCTTTATGGATTACCGGATAGGTGCAATTGAATTATCATCTAAAGGAAAATCAGTAATCTCAAAAATGATTAAAGGGAAAAGCTGTGATTTTGAAAATTCAGAACTAACCAAAAGAGAATGGAATGAATTAATGGAGTCTTTTGGTTTTAAAGAAAAGATGATTTAATTTTTTTTGCTAATTCTAAATATACTTTTGAAATTTTATGTTCAGGATTTTCCTCAACCAGTGGTTTTCCATTATCTGCAGTCTTCCCGACATTTGGATCAATTGGAATTTTTCCTAGAAATTTTTTATTAAATTCTTTTGCAACTCTTTCAACTCCACCTTCACCAAAAATATTATATTTTTTTCCATCATCGCCCTCAAAATAACTCATATTATCCACGAGACCAACTATTTTAACTTTAAGTTTATCAAACATTTTGATTCCTCTTTTAACATCTAAAAGGGCAATTTCTTGAGGAGTTGAAATAATGATTGCGCCGTCAATTTTAATTTCTTGTGAAAATGTTAATTGCGTATCCCCAGTTCCTGGGGGCATATCGATAATAAGAAAATCCAAATTATTCCAAAGCACTTTTTGAGTGAAAGTTTTTATTGCACTTGTTACCATGGGTCCTCTCCAGATCATGGGTGTTTCTTCATCTACTAAAAAACCGATAGATATACACTGCACGCCGTATTTTTCAATTGGAGTTAAACTTTTTCCATCACTCTCAGGTTTTTGATTAATGTCCATCATTTTTGGTAAAGAAGGTCCATATATATCTGCGTCAAGAATGCCCACTTTTGATCCAAGATTTTTTAAAGACATCGCTAAATTAATAGCAAATGTTGATTTACCTACTCCTCCCTTAGCGCTTGAAATAGCAATGGTATATTTTGTTCCTTGGATTGGATTTTTTGTAAAGCTTTTTGGAGCTATTTTTTCTTTCATTGATTCACTTAGGCCAGCAGTTCTTTTATCCATATTAGTATCTTAACTTGTTTTTCACTCTAAAAACATTATATACATTCTCATGGCAAACAAAGATGATTTTAGAGGTGGTGGAAGTCCTTGGGGTTCACCTCCTGGAGAAGGCAACGGTTCTGGACGAAGAGGACCAACTCCGCCTAACATTGATGAAGTTATAAAAAAAATTCAAGATTTAATAAAAAAATTTATGCCTGGAAATGGTTCTAGTGGAAAACCCATAATTTTAGGCTTAGTAATTTTAATTGCAATTTGGGCATTTAGTGGTTTGTATAGAGTACTCCCTGACGAACAAGGAGTAGTTTTAAGATTTGGAAAATTTGTTTCTACAACTCAACCTGGTTTGAATTATCATATTCCTTATCCAGTGGAAACTGTTCTTACTCCAAAGGTTACAAAAGTAAATAGAATTGATGTTGGTTTTAGATCAGTAAGTGACTCAGGAAGAACTTCGGGCGTAGACGATGTTTCAGAAGAAAGCTTAATGTTAACCGGTGATGAAAATATTGTAAACATTGACTTTTCAGTTTTTTGGGTCATCAAAGATGCTGGCAAGTTTTTGTTTAAAATACAAAGTCCTGTAGTAACAGTAAAAGCTGCAGCCGAAACAGCCATGAGAGAAGTAATAGCAAGAAGTAAAATTCAATCAATATTGACTGAAGGTAGATCCAAAATTGAAATTGAAACACAAAACATTATCCAGAGTCTTTTGGATGAGTATGAGTCTGGAATACAGATTACTCAAGTACAAACCCAAAAAGCTGACCCACCCGATGAAGTAATTGATGCTTTTAGAGATGTTCAAGCTGCAAGAGCAGATATGGAGCGTTCAAAGAATGAAGCTGAAGCTTATCAAAATGATGTCATACCAAGGGCGAGGGGTGATGCTGCAAAAATCTTACAGGAAGCTGAGGCATACAAAAAACAAGTTGTTGCGCTAGCTGAAGGAGAGGCGAGTAGATTTTTAGCAATTTATAATGAATACAAATTGGCTAAACGAGTAACCCAGGAAAGAATGTATCTTGAGACCATGGAAAAGGTTTTAGCGGATATAGATAAAGTCATTATAGATAAAAAAGCAGGAGGAGTGGTTCCTTACTTACCTTTACCAGAGTTAACGAAGAAATCGAAAGGAACTGACACACAATGAAACTAGGTAAATTTATACTTCCTATTATAATTGCTCTTGGAGTCTTAGCTTATTTATCATTTTTTACGGTCAAAGAAATTAATCAAGCGATAGTGTTACAATTTGGTGACCCGAAAAGAGTACTTAATGATCCTGGGCTTAAAGTAAAAATTCCTTTTATTCAGAATGTTGTGTTCTTAGATCGTAGAATTTTAAGTTTAGATCCTCAACCAGAAGAAGTCATTGCATCAGATCAAAAAAGATTAATTGTGGATGCTTACGCACGATTTAAAATTGTTGATCCGTTAAAGTTTTACATTTCAGTGGGCAATGAAGCGGTAGCAAGATCAAGATTAGCTACAATTATTAATTCGAGAATAAGAAATGTTTTAGGTAAACAGAGTCTTGCAACATTATTGTCTGAAGCGAGATCAAAACAAATGGCAATTATTCAAGATGGTGTTAATGCTGAGGCAGAAAAATTTGGTATAACAATTATTGATATTAGAATTAAAAGGGCCGATCTTCCACAAGCGAATAGCGAAGCTATATATAAAAGAATGCAAACTGAAAGAGAAAGAGAAGCAAAACAATTTAGAGCAAGAGGAGCTGAAATGGCGGTTACCATTACTTCAACGGCAGATAAAGAAGTTACTGTTATTTTAGCGAATGCAAATAAACAATCTGAGATTATGAAGGGTGAAGGAGACGGTATAAGAAATAAAATATTTGCCGATGCCTTTGGTCAAGACCCAGAGTTTTTTTCTTTTTATAGGGCAATGCAAGCTTATGAAACAGCATTAATCGGAGGAGAAACATCGCTAATCTTATCTCCTGATAGTGAATTCTTTAAATTTTTTGGAAGTACGGGGCTAACCAAAAACTAAATAATAAATTCAATGAAAGAGCTAGTAATTGCTTTTGGTTTATTACTCTTTATAGAAGGTTTTTTGTACGCCTTATTTCCATCAAAAATGAAAAATATGCTAAAAACCATTGAAAAGATGGAAGTCAATCAACTGAGAACAGGTGGTTTGATTTTTGCTTTAATAGGCTTTGCAATTGTTTGGTACTATAAAAGTTAGTTATGAATTTAAACAAATTTAAATTTTATTTTATAAACTTTATTTTAATAATTTTTTTTTCTACTTCTGTAAGTGCTAAAAAAGTTCCAGATTCATTTGCCGATTTAGCAGAAAAGCTAATGCCATCGGTTGTAAATATTTCAACGACACAAACAATCAAAGGCAAAGTTAATCCTTTTCCATTCGAATTTCCTCCAGGTTCTCCTTTTGAGGATTTGTTCAAGGATTTTAACAGTCCAACCGAGAGACAAATTAGTTCTTTGGGATCGGGATTCATTATTGATGCAAAAGGAATTGTGATTACTAATAATCATGTAATTCATAATGCAGAGGAAATTATTGTTAAAGTTAATGGCAAAAAAGAATTTAAAGCAAAAGTATTGGGAAGTGATCCTCTCTCAGATGTTGCGGTCATTGAAATTATTTCTGATGATACTTTTACTCCAGTAAAGTTTGGAGATTCTGATAAGGCAAGGATTGGAGATTGGGTGATTGCAATCGGCAACCCTTTTGGTTTTGGTGGAACGGTTACTTCAGGAATTATATCAGCTCGCAATAGAGAGATTGGGCTTTCTCGTTATGAAAATTATATTCAAACAGATGCTTCAATTAACCAAGGAAATTCTGGAGGACCACTTTTTAATTTAAAAGGCGAAGTGATCGGAATCAATACTGCAATTTTAGGTCAATCAGGGTCAATTGGAATCGGATTTGCAATCCCCTCAAACTCAGCATCTCTAGTCGTTGATCAATTATTAAAGTATGGAGAAACCAAGAGAGGTTGGTTAGGAGTTAGAATTCAAGAAGTTACAATAGAAATTGCAGAAGTGGAGCAATTAGATTCTCCAAAAGGGGCTTTGGTTGCCAGCGTAGGTGATAACAGTCCAGCAGACAAAGCAGGGATTAAACCTGGAGATATTATTTTAGAATTTGATGGTAAGGACGTGGATACAATGAAAACTTTACCAAAAATTGTTGCACTGACAGAAGTGGGTAAAAACGTAATTGTTAAAGTTTGGAGAAATAAAAAAATAATTTCAAAAAAAGTTTTATTGGGCCGGCTTGAAAGTTCTAAAGAATTTGCATCACTTAAAGAAAAGGAGGCACCAACTGAAATCAAATCTCTTAAAATTTCCGTAAGATTATTAACCGAAGAAGATATTAATCAACGACAATTGCCTTCTGATATAACTGGAGTTGTAATTACTGAAATTGCTTCCGACAGCCCTGTTTACAATCACCTGCAAGTTAATGATATTATTGTTGAAGTTCAAAAAACAAAGATTAATAATTTAAATCATTTAAAAGATATATTGAAGAAAAGCTTTGGCAAAGGCGAAAAGACTTTATTGTTTGCAACTTATAACAATCAAAATGTAAGACGCTATCTAGGAATTAAATTAAATTAATTTTCCATTCCATGGAGCGAAAGCCTATAATTGTTTTGCTAGCCGGTCCAACGGCATCAGGAAAATCTAAGCTTGCAATTAAATTATCAAAAATTCTTAATGGAGAAATTGTTAATGCAGATAGTATGCAAGTTTACAAGGAATTAAAAATATTAACATCTAGACCTTCTTCTTCAGATTTAAAAAAGATTAAGCACCATCTTTATGGATTTGTTTCTGTAACAAAAAATTTTTCAAGTGGTTCTTGGTTAAATATTGTCACCAAAAAAATTGAATCAATTTTAAGGAAAAGGAAAGTTCCTATTTTAGTTGGGGGGACGGGCCTTTACTTTAAAGCATTAGTTGATGGTTTGGCCAAGATCCCAGATATTCCAATACCTCTAAGGGAAAAAATTAGAAAATATCATAAAAAAATTGGCCAGGAAAAATTTTATAGTGAATTATTAGAATTGGATCCCAAAGTTAAAAATTTTATTCTTAAAAGTGATAACCAAAGATCAATTAGGGCATACGAAGTTAAAAAGTTTACTAAAAAATCTTTATACGATTGGACTGAAAATACTAAACCAACATTTGATCCAAATCTTTTTCAAAAATTTTTTATTCATCCTCCCAAAGATTTATTATTGCAGCAAATAAATTTACGTATAAATAGAATGTTTAAGCAAAGGGTAAAGCAAGAGGTTAAAAAATTTTCAAAACTAAGAATTCATCCTGATTTGAGTGCAAACAAAGTGATTGGTTTACAAGAAATTAAGGAGCATTTAGTAAAAAAATTAACGTTGACTGAGGTTAAGAATTTAATCCAAATTAGAACCCGTCAATATGCAAAGCGTCAGTTTACATGGGCTAGAGGAAAAATGAGTTCCTGGAAGATAATTAATCCTAAAAATTATAAAGTTATTTTAGATACACTTGTCATTTAGCTGTTCTTAAACTTGACCAAAAACTAAACTCCGTTAGATTGTCCTAATGGGACATTTAATGACAGGTGCAGCAATAGTTTTCAAGGCCCTCGAAGAACAGGGTGTGGATACTATTTTTGGTTATCCTGGTGGGGCAGTTTTACCAATCTATGACGAACTAAAAAATCACAAACAAATTAGACATTTTTTAGTTCGTCATGAACAAGGGGCAGGCCACGCAGCTGAAGGCTATGCTAGGTCATCAGGAAAACCCGGTATTGTTTTGGTTACATCGGGTCCAGGTGTTACCAATACGGTAACAGCTTTAACCGATGCTTATATGGATTCAATTCCAATTGTATGTATTACAGGTCAAGTCCCTACCCATTTGATTGGAACAGATGCATTTCAAGAATGTGATACCACTGGAATTACACGACCATGTACAAAGCATAATTGGTTAGTCAAAGATGTAAAAGATTTGTCTAAAATCATGCACAAGGCTTTTGAAGTGGCAACGTCGGGAAGGCCAGGTCCCGTTTTAGTTGATATTCCAAAAGATATTCAGTTTAATAAAACAAAATATATTTCTTATAAAAACAAGAAACAATTAAATAACAAAAAGAATAATCTTTTTACTCAAAAAGACATTGAGACAGCCGTCGAATATTTTAAAAAATCTTCTAAACCTGTTATTTATACTGGTGGTGGCGTTGTAAACTCAGGACCTGAAGCAAGCACTTTGCTTAGGGAGTTGGTTGCAATAACGGGTTTTCCGATTACTTCCACTCTTCAAGGATTAGGATGTTATCCAGGAGAAGAAAATCAATTTATTGGTATGTTAGGTATGCACGGAACTTTTGAAGCAAACAATGCTATGCATGATTGTGATTTGTTAATCAATATTGGAGCCAGATTTGATGATCGTATCACAGGAAAGATTGATGAGTTTTCTCCAAAATCAAAAAAAATACATATAGATATTGATCCATCTTCTATTAATAAAAATGTAAAAGTTGATTTACCAATAGTAGGAGACGTAAGTAAAGTTTTAAAGACATTCATTAAAACCTTTAAGAAAAAAAATCCCAATTTTGAAAAATCAAATAAACAAAAGATTTCAAAGTGGTGGGAACAAATTGAAAAATGGAGAGAAAAAAAATCATTAAATTTTATAAACAGTACAACAATTATTAAACCACAACATGCTGTTCAAAGGTTATATGAATTAACCAAACATAAAGATGTATTTGTTACTACTGAGGTAGGCCAACATCAAATGTGGGCAGCTCAACATTATAAATTTAATAAACCTAACAGATGGATGACCTCAGGTGGACTTGGTACAATGGGTTATGGTTTGCCAGCAGCAGTTGGGGTTCAAGTTGCTAATCCTGGAAAATTAGTTATTGATATTGCTGGAGAAGCTTCTGTGTTAATGACTATGCAAGAGATGTCTACTGCGGTTCAACACAAATTACCAATTAAAATTTTTATTTTAAACAATGAATACATGGGAATGGTTCGTCAATGGCAGGAATTGTTACATGGAAAAAATTATGCAGAAAGTTATACCGCAGCACTTCCTGATTTTGTAAAATTAGCAGAAGCTTATGGCTGCGTAGGAATTCGTGCAAAAACTCCTGACGAATTAGATCAAAAAATCAAGGAAATGATTGAGATTGATAAACCCGTTATTTTTGATTGTGTCGTTGATAAAACGGAAAATTGTTTTCCAATGATCCCATCGGGAAAGCCACATAATCAGATGTTGCTTGGTCCACAAGATGAAGAAGAAATTTCAGAAGAAGGGAAAGTGTTAGTATAAATGGTAATTTCAAAATCAGCGTACAGTGTTGCAGGAAAAATAGGAAAAATCGAGGGACATACCATTGTAGTTTGGGTCGATAATGAAGCAGGTGTTTTAGCTAGAGTTGTTGGTTTTTTTTTCTGGACGTGGCTATAATATCGATTCTTTAGCAGTTGCAGAAGTTGATAAAAAAAATAACTTATCCAGGATTACAATTGTTACATCGGGAACACCAAGAGTAATAGATCAAATTAAACTTCAATTAAAAAAACTTGTTCCAGTTCACAAAGTTGCTGACTTTCCTAAAGATAAAACATTATTCAGAGAGTTGGCACTCTTAAAAGTGGTATCCAATGAGCAAAAAAGAAAAAAAGCACAAAAAATATGTAAAAAATATAATTCACTAATTTTAGATAAAACAAAAAAATCATTCGTGGTAGAAGTTGCCGCTTTAAGAAAAGAAATTGATAAATTGATAAATTTATTGCAACCTTTGGGGCTTGCCAGTATATCAAGAACTGGAGTTGTAGCTATGTCAAAGGGATCCGAAGTGTTTGGAGAAAAAAAATGAAAATGTTTTATGAAAAGGATGCTAATGTCGATTTAATAAAATCTAAAAAAGTTGCAATTTTTGGTTTTGGAAGTCAAGGACATGCACATGCTCTTAACTTAAAAGACAGCGGTGTAAAAGATGTGGTAGTTGCTTTAAGAGAAGGATCTTCTAGTAAGAAAAAAGCAGAATCACAAGGACTTCGAGTGATGAGTTTGTCGGATGCAGCCGAATGGGCTGATATAGTTATGATCTTAACTCCAGATGAACTTCAAGCTCAAATTTATAAGAATCACGTTGAACAAAGAATGAAAGAAGGAACTAGTATAGCATTTGCTCATGGTCTGAATATCCATTTTAATTTAATTAATGCGAGAAAAGATCTAGATGTTTTTATGATAGCTCCCAAAGGTCCTGGACATTTAGTAAGAAGTGAATTTCAAAAAGGTGGTGGTGTCCCATGCTTGATGGCAATTCATAAAGATAGTTCAGGTAAAGCTCGAGACTTAGCCCTTTCATATGCTATGGCAATTGGTGGGGGAAAATCGGGAGTCATTGAAACTACATTTAAAGAAGAATGTGAGACGGATCTTTTTGGAGAACAAACAATTTTGTGTGGCGGTTTAGTAGAATTAATTAAAAATGGTTTTGAAACATTGGTTGAAGCTGGTTATTCACCTGAAATGGCATATTTTGAATGTTTGCATGAAGTAAAGTTAATTGTTGATTTGATTTATGAAGGCGGAATTGCAAACATGAATTATTCAATATCCAATACTGCCGAATATGGAGAATATATTTCAGGAAAAAAGATAATAAATAGCGACACCAAAAAAAGAATGAAAGAGATTTTAAGCGATATTCAGTCAGGAAAATTTGCCAAACAATGGATTAATGAATGTAAAAGTGGACAAAAAAATTTCTTAAAAATGAGAGAAGATTTGGCTAAACATCCAATAGAACAGGTAGGTGAAAAGCTTAGGGCCTTAATGCCGTGGATAGGCAAAAATAAGTTAGTTGATAAAGATAAAAATTAGCAATCTTTTATTTTTTTGTTATAATTTATACAATTATTTTGCAATCTCGCCTAGAGATTGTAATATTAAGTACTGAAAAAAAAGCAAAGGTACGTTTATTTAAATGGCTAACGAAAAAAATAGAGTAATCATTTTTGATACTACAATGCGTGATGGTGAGCAATCGCCAGGCGCATCAATGAGCTTGGAAGAAAAAATACAAATTTCTAGAATTTTTGATGAACTGGGTGTGGATATTATTGAAGCTGGTTTCCCAATTGCTTCTCCAGGTGATTACGAAGCAGTTAAAGAAATAAGTAAAATTTTAAAAAATTCAATTCCATGTGGATTATCTAGACATACCAAGAAAGATATCGATGCATGTCACGAGGCTTTAAAAGCAGCTCCTAGATTTAGAATTCATACTTTTATTTCAACGAGTCCACTTCACATGAAACATAAATTAAATAAATCACCAGAACAAGTAATCGAGTCAATAAAAGAACATGTTACATATGCAAGAAAATTTACAGATGATATAGAATGGTCATTCGAAGATGGAACGCGGACAGATATGGATTTTATGTGTAAGACTGTCGAACTTGCAATTAATTGTGGAGCAAAAACAATTAATATACCTGATACTGTTGGATATTCTGTTCCTTCAGAATTCAAAAAAATAATCGAAACACTTATAAATAAAGTACCCAACATAGATAAAGCTATTTTATCAACACATTGTCATAATGACTTAGGTTTAGCAGTGGCAAATTCTTTAGCTGGAGTTTCAGCGGGCGCTAGACAGATTGAATGTACCATTAATGGTATTGGTGAAAGAGCTGGTAATGCAGCTCTTGAAGAAATTGTAATGGCAATTAAAACTCGAAATGATTTAATGCCATTTAAAACAGGAATAAATACAGAATTATTAAGCAAAGCTTCAAAAGTTGTTTCAAATGCAACCGGCTTTCCTGTTCAGTTTAATAAAGCGATTGTTGGAAAAAATGCTTTTGCCCACGAATCTGGCATACATCAAGATGGAATGTTGAAGCATAAAAATACTTACGAAATAATGACTCCCGAAAGTGTGGGTGTAAAACAAACTTCATTAGTTATGGGAAAACATTCTGGAAGACATGCGTTTAAAGAAAAATTAAATGATCTTGGTTATATGGGAATTACTGATGATATTATTCAAATTGCCTTCGGTAAATTTAAAGTTCTTGCTGATAAAAAAAAACATGTTTACGATGAAGATATTGCAGCTTTAGTAGATGACAGTTTAATCAAAGAAGACAATGTTATTAATTTGAAATCTCTTAAAGTATTTGCTGGAACAGGAGAACCGCAAAGAGCAGATATGACGTTAGAAGTTTATGGTGAAGTTAAAAAAGCTACCGAAACTGGCGACGGTCCAGTAGACGCTATTTTTAAATGTGTAAAAAAATTATATTCTCACGATGTAAATCTTAAATTGTATCAAGTACATGCTGTAACCGAAGGAACCGATGCTCAAGCTACGGTAAGTGTAAGAATAGAAGAAAACGGTAAGACCACTGTTGGTCAAGCAGCTGATACCGATACTCTTGTAGCTTCAGCAAATGCATATTTAAATGCATTAAATAAAATGATTATTAAAAGAAAAAGAACATCCCCAGAAGAATATGAGCAGCAAAAAATGAAAGGAATATAAAAAATGAAATATATAAAACAAGTACTTCAAAATTTATCTAAAATTTGGTCAACTGATATGGCAATTGATCTTGGGACCGCAAACACACTCGTAGTTGTCAAGGGCCAAGGGGTTGTTTTAAATGAACCTTCTGTTGTTGCAATTATTGATGACAAAGGTAAAAAAACTGTATTGGCAGTTGGAGATGAAGCAAAAACAATGTTAGGAAGAACACCTGGAAACATAAGTGCCGTTAGGCCGTTAAAAGACGGAGTTATTGCTGATTTCATTGTAACAGAGGAAATGATCAAGCATTTCATTAAAAAAGTTCACAAAAAAAGAACATTTGCAAATCCAAGAATTTTAATCTGTGTTCCATCAGGCTCAACCCCCGTTGAAAGAAAAGCAATTCAAGATTCAGCATTGGCTGCTGGAGCCAGAAAAGTTCAATTAATAGAAGAGCCAATAGCCGCCGCAATTGGTGCAAATCTTCCAATTTCGGAAGCAACGGGTTCAATGGTAGTAGATATTGGTGGAGGTACTACCGAAATTGCGGTGCTGTCACTTGGGGGAGTTGTGTATTCTAATTCTATAAGAACAGCGGGGGATGCAATGGATCAAGCAATCATTAGTTACATGAGAAGAAAATATAATCTTCTGGTAGGGGAGGCCAGTGCTGAAAAAATTAAAAAGGAAATAGGAACCGCTTTTCCAACTAGTAACAGTAGTTATCTTATGAAAGGTCGAGACATTAGATCAGGAACCCCAAAAGAAATAAGTCTTAGAGAAGAAGATACATCTGAAGCACTTCAACCAATTTTAAGTCAAATCTTGAATTCGATTAAGGATGCATTAGAAAACACACCTCCCGAACTATCCGCTGATTTGGTTGATATGGGGTTAACGCTAACTGGCGGAGGTGCGTTATTAAAAAATATCGACAAATTAATATCAAAAGAAACAGGATTACCTGTAATGGTTGCCGATGACCCTTTGGCTTGCGTTGCAGTTGGAACCGGAAAAGCTCTTGATAATGAGGATATATTTTCTACCATGTTATCCGAGTATTAGTTTATGATAGGCCATGGTAACCAGCCGAGATGATTTTTCAATAGCGATACGATCTGCCTTTCTTAAAAAAGGCGTCAAACAGAAGTTTTCATTACTAGCTCTTATTATTGCTTCAATTATTTTGCTTTCTTTAGAAGCAATCAATTCAAAATCACTCAATTTTGTTCGCTCTGCAATTAAGGATGTGATTTATAGAACTTCTTTTATTGCTTCCATACCAGGTAATTCCATTGTTCCCGTATTTACCAAAATTCAGAATTATTTTGAAGTTTATGAACAATATGAAATAGTAAAATCTAAATTACAACAATTAGAGAATCAACAAAATCAAATTAATTACCTAAAAATAGAAAATGTTAAATTAAAAAAAATCATAGATGATACTGATATTTATGATTATGAATCTGTCATAACCAAAGTTTTGGTGGACAAAAAAAGTCCCTTTTTGAAGTCAGTTATTTTAAATAAGGGATTTAACTCAGGCCTTAAAAAAGGAATGCCAGTTTTAGATGGTCCTTATTTTGTCGGTCGAATAACGGAAGTAAATTATTTATCTTCACGAGCCTTATTAATCAACGATTTAAACAGCAAAATTCCTGTCCTCATTGAACCAATGGGTTATCAAGCGATTATGAGCGGCACTGGTGATAAACCAGCTCTATTAGAATTTTTGCCAAAAAATCATCAATTAGAAGCTGGTAGCCTGGTTTATACTTCTGGCACAGGTGGTATATTTTTTCCGGGTATTCCAATTGGGCAAGTTGAACTAATTGAGAAAAAATTCCATATAAAATTTTTTTCCGATTTAAGTCAATTATATTTAGTAAATGTGATTACGTCAAAACTAATAGGAAGTGAACAATAAATGGTTTTATTGAGAAAAAATTTTGTTAGTCGTTTCTTCAGTTTAATTCCACTTTTAATTCTATTTTTTTTAGCTTTTAGTGAAACGGATTTTAATTTTGAAAAGTTAAGTTTTTTATCCTTCAATCTAATATATATTGTTATATTTTATTGGGTTTTAAAAAAACCAGATATTTTAGGTTATGGATTTATTTTTTTAGCGGGAATCGTTAATGACGTAGTTATTGGACTACCCATTGGAGTTAGTTCAATTACTTATTTAATTTTGGCAGGATTTGCAGCTTATGTAAGATATTTAACAGTACAGCCTTCTCTCATTTATGATTGGATTATTTTTGTACCTTCAATTGCAGTTACAAATTCAGTCTATTTTTATATTCTAAGAATATTTTTTGATATTCAAATAAATTATATTACTTTAGCATTAAACACTGGCATTACGATTCTTTTCTATCCTGTTATTGGAATTTTATTTAGTTTTTTAGCCAATATAATTATCAAGGAAAAAAATGTTTGATCGAGATGCTTTTGGAGTCAATAAAAATAAATTAATTACAAGACGAATGTTTGTTTTGTCTGGTGCAAAAGTTATCGTTTTTACAGGTATTATTTTTCGATTATTTTCATTACAAATTTCTGAAAATAAAAAATATTCATCTTTATCTGAAAAAAATAGATTGAAGGCATGGAAACTGCCGCCAAAACGAGGAGTTTTTGAAGATTATTTTGGAAATACAATAGCGGACAACTATCAAGTTTTTCAATTACATGTGGTGCCTGAAGAAGTGGAGGATTTTAATTATTTGATAGTCAGGCTAAAAAATATAATCAAAATAGATAATAGAGAAATAAGGAGAATTTATAAGAAAAAGGAAAAACAATTACCTTGGCAAACATTAATTATTTCAGAAAACCTTTCTTGGGGGGAATTTTCTAAACTCAATCTTTTCTTACATGAACTATCAGGAGCAAAACCAGTATTTTCAGTTGCAAGAAAATATCCTCAAGCAGAAAATTTTTCTCATGTTTTGGGATATGTTGCGGAAGCTAGCACACAAGATATTAACAATTATTCATTTATTAAAGAAAATTATATTCCCGGTCTTCGCGTTGGCAAGACCGGATTAGAGAAAGCCTTAGAAAAAGAACTTATCGGCACTTCCGGCCTACAAAGCTACGAAGTTAATGCCCATGGAAAAAAAATTAAACAAATCAGTCGTGTCGAAGGAACTCAAGGCAAAAGCTTTAGAACTACCATTGATCAAGAAGTTCAAAAATATGCTCAGAAGTTATTGTTTGGAAAAAGCGGATCTATAAATGTAATGGATATTTATACAGGAGATATAATTGCAATGGCATCCTCTCCAAGTTTTGATCCAAACCAATTTGTTCATGGAATAGATAGTAAAGAATGGAATAAAATTAATAAAGACCCAATGAAACCCTTAATCAATAAATCGGTTTCTAGTTTATATTCTCCAGGCTCAACCCTGAAGCCTTTAGTTGCTCTGTCTGCACTAGAAAACCACGTGATAGTGCCTGGTTTTACTCATAAATGTGAAGGAGAAATGGAACTGTATGATCATAAATATCATTGCTGGAAGAAAAAAGGTCATGGTTACATGAGTTTAAGGAATGCGATTAAACAATCTTGCGATATCTATTTTTATGAAGTGGCAAGAATATTAGGAGTGGACCGTTTATCGATTACCGCAAAAAAATATGGACTTGGAGAAAAAGTATTGAGAGGTTATTTTCTAGAAGAAAAATCTGGAGTTATTCCATCTACAAAATGGAAACTTAAAAACATAGGCAGAGGATGGGTATTAGGTGAAACCTTACTTACGGGAATTGGGCAGGGTTATATTCAATGTACTCCATTAGAACTTTGTTTAATGGTTGCCCAGATGGCCAATGGAGGATTTGAAATCCGACCCCGAATTATTGATGACGGTACTGTGGTTTATGAAGATATTAAATCATATATTGATAATCAATTGCAAAAATTTAAACTAGGATTAAAAGAAAAAATTTTGGGGTATTGATTTTATTTTTAATAAATATTTTTTTAGAAACCTCTTTATCAATAGCAATACTTGAAGCAAGAACTCCTGAGTGAGTATATTTTATTTTTTCTGCATCTAAAATACTTTGAATATAGCCATCTTCACCGAAACGACCGTGCAAGGCATTAAATACAATTTTTGGTTTTATTTTTCTAATTTCATTAATAAAATTTCCTTTTGGATCTAAGACTTTAACTTTATATTTCTTTTTTTTTAATGCCCTTACACATGCCCTTCCAGACAAAATACTAATTTCCTTTTCTTCAGAAATTCCTCCCATTAGAACTAGAATCGTTTTTTTCATTTTTTTTTACCAATAATCTGTAATTCCAATTCAAGTTTTATTCCAGTGGTATTAAAAACCTTTTCTCTTACAAGACTAATCAAATTTTCCATATCATTTGAAGTTGCCGAACCCTGATTAACAAAAAAATTGCTATGTTTTTCAGAAATTGTGGCATCCCCAATTTTCATATTCTCACATTGCGCCTCTTTGATAAGTCCCCATGCCTTTTTTTGTGTCTGATTAGTTGGATTTTTAAAAGTACTTCCGCAAGTTTTAATTCCCGTTGGTTGTGATTTTTTTTTAATCGCTAAAAGTTTTTTCATTCTTTCTTTAATTTTTTTGCCATCTTGTTTTTTTCCCTTAAAAGTTCCGCTTAAAAAAATCAAATCATTAGATAAATCTGAACCTCGATAAAAAAAATTTATTTTTTCAGACTTAATCGTTCTCACAATCCCATTAAAGTCTACCGCCTGGATTGAAACTATACATTTTGAGATATCGTAGTCATAGCACCCTGAGTTCATTTTTATTGCACCACCAATAGAACCAGGAATACAAGAGAGAAATTCTAGTCCAGCAATAGAATTTTCTATTGCAAAATTTGATAACTGCTTATCCAACACAGCGGAACCTGAGATTACGGTATTATCACCAAGTTTAGACAAATGTGAGAAGTTTTTTCCAAGTTTAATAATAACGCCATCATATCCTCCATCTCTGATTAATGTGTTCGAACCAACTCCAAGAACTTTGATTGGCAAACTATTTGAAAAATTTTTTAAAAAAAAAATTAATTCTTGTAATGTATTTGGTTTAAAAAAAACTTTAGTTGGACCTCCTAGATTAAACCAATTTAATCGACTCATATCATATTCATAATAAATTTTTCCTGATAATTTTTTTGATAAATCTTGAACTAGTTTTGATATATTCATAATTTTTTTGATATACTTTTAATCCATGAAGATATGCTCCCGGCACCCATGCATACTACTAACTCATTATCAAAAAGATTTTTTTTAAAATAATTTAATAAATCATTTTCTGATTTTAATATTGCCACTGTTACGTTAGATTTTTTTACAATTAATTTTCCAAATGAATGATAATCGAAATATTTATTAATTTTTTCACCGGCCGGATAAACGGGACATAGAACAACCTCGTCACAAAGCTTAAATGCCTTCGCAAATTCTTTTTTTAATAACCTGACTCGAGAGAATCTGTGGGGCTGAAAAACAGAAATTATTTTTCTAGAACGATGTACTGACCTAATGCCGTCAAGTAAAGAGTGTATTTCGGTTGGATGATGGGCATAATCATCGTAAAAATCAATTTTTTTATAAGAAAATATTTTATTAAATCGACGTTGAACTCCTTCAAAATTTTTTAAAGCATTTTTGATTATATTTATTTTGATACCTAGACTTAATGCCACCGCAACTGCCGCTGTAGCATTTTTTATATTATGGTTCCCAAGCAAAGGTATTTGTAAATTTTTTAAATTTTTTTTAATTTTTCCAACTAAATTTAATTTTATATTAAAGCTTGAATTATTAATTTTTTTTCTAACATTATTAATTTGAAAATTTGAATTTTTATCAAAGCCATAAGTTAAATAATTATTTATTTTTAAATTTTTAATTAATAATTTATTATTATAATCGTCTTTACAAATAATTGACTTTCCCAGGGAAGGTGTTTTTTCAACAAATAACTGAAAATATTTTTGTAAAACTGCTAATTTTTTATAAAAATCTAAGTGTTCCTTATCAATATTTGTAACCACAGAATATGTTACGGGTATCTTTAAGAAACTACCATCTGACTCGTCTGATTCTACTACACACCAGTCACTTTTTCCCAGCTTCGCAGAATTTTTCAAAAAATTTATGATTCCACCATTAATTATTGTTGGATCCAATTTTGCTGCAAATAAAATGTTGGATATCAAAGAAGTAGTGGTCGTTTTTCCATGTGATCCTGAAATAACAATATTTTTTTTTAATGAAATAATGTTAGCAAGCATTTTACCACGTTTGTGAATAGGTATTTTTTTTTTTTTAGCTAATAAGTATTCAACATTATTTTTTTTAATAGCAGAAGAAATAACAAGCATGGTAACCTTTTTTATATTTTTCTTTTTATGACCAATAAAAATCTTAATGCCAAATTTTCTTAACCGATCTATATTTTTGCTTTGACTTAAATCGCTACCCTGTACTATAAAGCCCATGTTATGCATTATTTGTGCTAATCCACTCATACCAATTCCGCCAATACCAACAAAATGAATTACTTCATTGCTTGTTATTTTCATTTTCAGTAAATTAATTTTTCTATTTCTTTTTCTATTTTTAAAAGGGTATTTTTACTATCATTTTTAAACATATTTTCTCTTTTCAAGCTTACTTCAACATTATTATCTAAAATTCTGATCAGCATTTCTTTCAAACTATTGAAGGATAAATTTTTTTGCTCTAATACCCAGCAACATCCCTTTTTTTCATAATAAATTGCATTTTGATATTGATGATTATCTTTGGCAAATGGATAAGGAATAGCAACAAATGGTACTCCTAAAAATTCAAGTTCTCCGATAGTTGATGATCCACATCTTGATATCGCAAGGTCGGCTTTTGATATTAATTCAACAATGTTTTCGTGAAAGCTAAAAATATAATTTTCAATATTATTTTTATTATAATAATTTTGAATTTCATTTACTTGGTTAGGTAAGGATTGTTGAATGACGTTTATTTTGTAACTTTTATTTATGTCTAAAATAACCTGCGGTATTACTTTACCAAAAATTTCAGCGCCTTGGCTTCCACCCAAAATCAAAATGGTTTTTTTTGAATTTAAATTATTTTTTTCCGATAATTCATATTTTATAATTTCTTCTCTAAGAATATTTCCAACCTCAACACATTTGATTAAATGCTTATTGGGAAGATTGAGAATACTGTTCGAATTTATAAAAAGCTTACTACAAAAACGCACAAAATATTTATTTACTCTACCCAAAACAAGATTAGGTTCGTACAATAAAATTTTAATATTAAGTAATTTTGCAGCCAAACAGATGGGAAGGGAAACATATCCCCCAAGACCAAATACAAAATATGGTTTTTCTTTCCTCAAAAGCAAAAAAGAATTGAATAAAGCTAGAATTAGCTTTAAATAAAAAAATATTTTGTTTACAAATCTTATTCGAGTTGGAAAACCAACATCGAATATTTTATGTAAAGAAAAATTTTTTTTTACATATTTTGCACCTCTTTTATCGGTAACGAATATTGTTTCATATTCTTTTTTTTTAAGAAAATTAATTAAACTAATAGAGGGAAAAACATGACCTCCCGTACCTCCGCTACAAAAAAGAATTTTTTTTTTCATAAACTATCTTGGTTTAATGGAATTTTTTTTGTCAAATTTAATATTAAACCAGCTATTATTGCGTTTCCTACAATTGATGAGCCTCCATAACTTAAAAACGGAAGGGTTATCCCTGTTGTTGGTAAAAGTCTTATATTTACTCCAATATGAATGAAAGTTTGAATTAACAATAATGAAATTAAACCAACCAGTACGAGTTTAGTATATTCATCCTTTTCATCTAATAATTTATGTAACACCTTGTAAGAAAAAAATAAGAAAATTATTAGTAGCAGCAAAAGTAATATACCTCCAAATTCTTCTGCGATTATGGCAAACATATAATCGGTATGAGCTTCTGGCACTCTATCTTTTAATACTCCTTCACCTAAACCTCTGCCCGTAAAACCACCGCTCTTTATCGCCTCTAGTGCTTTCTCTGATTGATAGTTTTCTCCTTTTGTTGGATCAATAAATGATTTTAGTCTAAATAAGATATATCCAAATTTATTCGGAAAAAAAAATAGAATCAAAACAAAAATTAAAACACAGAATAAAAAAAATATACCCAAAATTATGAAATTTATTCCTGATGAAAAAAGCATAATTAACCAAGACGAAAATAGTAGAACAGATTGGCCTAAATCTGGTTGAATAATTAAAAGAAGCAAAATAAATGATAATAAAACTAATGTATAAAAATATTTTTTATATAAATTATGAATTACTTGTGAAGAGATAATTTGTGCTAATATAAGAATAAAAAAGGGTTTTAATATTTCAATCGGTTGAAATCTAGGTAGAAGAGGTATGTCCAACCATCTTTTTGCACCCTTAACTTCAATTCCAATAAGGGGAACTAAAAATAATAATAAGAGAGATATTAAAAAAAAATATGGCAGATATGCTTTGATTATTTCTCTTTTTTGAAGAGAAACAAAAAAGATAATTATTAGTGCAATAACAACAAATATAAAATGCTTTAAAAAGAAAAAATAAGCTTCCTTATTTAATTTTTCACCAATAACAGATGATGTAGAAGAAAATGAAAAAAATAAACCTAAGAAAAAAAGTAGCAAGATTAGCGATAATATTGTCTTGTCTATATTTCTCCACCAGCTTGCTAGTAAACTTCTATTTTCTCTACTAAAATCAAACATATATTAATAAATACTTGATCTTGCCCTATAAACAAGTTCCTTAAATTTTTTTCCTCTGTCTTCAAAATTTGTAAATTGATCAAAGGATGCGGCCGCAGGACTAAATAAAATTGTATATTTATTTTTTGTTAAACTATTTGAGTTTTTTATTTGCTTCAAGTCCTTGATAACTTTTAAAAATGCATTCTTTAAATTATTTACCACAACTAAATTTACTTTTTTTCTTAATTGTTTTCTAAAGAAAATCGTACTTTTTCCAATGATATAAGCTTTGATAATATTTTTTTTAAGTTTATTTAGAAAAAATTTATCACCTTTTTTAGGAAGTCCTCCAACAATCCAAAAAATATTTTGATAGCTTTTCAATGATTGTGAAGATGATTCAAAATTGGTTGCTTTTGAATCATTTATGCAAATTATTTCGTCGTTTAATAATAATCTTTCTTGTCTATGTGGCAATCCTTTAAATTTGTTTAAGACTTGCAATACAAGATTTAATCTTATTCTATAATTGCTTGCTATTTTAAGTACAAAAGAAATATTTTCCAAATTGTTTTGTGATAACAAATATTTATTTTTAATTTTTTTAAAAATTTTTTTTACCTTATATTTATCAACTTTATGCAACTTGGAAAAAAATTGTTTTTTCTTATAATTGTCTATAATTTTTTTCGTAAATTTATTGTTTAAATTTAGATACGAATGATCTTTGGATGATTGGAATTTTAAAATTTTTATCTTTGCATTAATATAGTTTGTCATAGTCTTGTGTCTTTCCATATGGTCAGGTGAAATATTAAGTATTGCAGCATGATTAGATTTAAAATGCTGTGTATATTCAAGTTGATAAGATGAAACTTCGACAATAATAACTGCTTTTTTATTTAACTTTTTAAGAGATAATATTGGCTCACCTATGTTCCCTACAAGATGAGTTTTGTGACCGGCTTTTTTAAAAACTGCCTCTAGTAGCTTACAAGTTGTTGATTTACCATTCGTACCAGTAACCGAGATAATTTGGCTATCTTTGTTGAAATTATAAAATATATCTAAATCCGTAATTATTTTAGCTCTATTTTTTGCTAAAAAATTTTTTAGATAGCAATGTCTAATATTTATACCAGGACTGACTACAATAAAGTCAATAAAATCATTTGTTAATTTTTTTTTGAAATTTAGTAAATATTTTTTTTTTATACTTTTTCGAACAAAAGAATTATCATCCCAACAATAAATTTCTGATTTAATTTTTTTTAAGAATTTTAGTGTAGCTAATCCACTTTTTGCAAATCCATAAATAAGAATTTTTTTTTTTGCAAATTTTGAACTTAAATTTCGCATTATCTCAATTTTAGAGTCGCTAATCCAATTAAAGCTAAAATTATCGAGATAATCCAAAACCTAATTACAACTGTTGATTCTGCCCAACCTTTTTTCTCAAAATGGTGGTGCAGGGGTGCCATTTGAAAAATTCTTCTTCCAGTTAATTTAAAGGAAACTACCTGAATAATTACAGAGACTGTTTCTAATACGAACAAACCACCAATGATTGCCAGCACAATTTCATGTTTTGAAACAATACTTATGGCTCCTAACGATCCCCCAAGTGATAATGATCCAGTGTCTCCCATGAAAATTTTCGCGGGAGGTGCATTGTACCACAAAAATCCAAGACAAGCGCCGCATATAGCACCGCAGAATATTGAAACTTCACCAAGTTCTTCAATATGCGGTATTTGAAGATAATTTGAGAAAACTGTATTTCCTGCAACATAACAAATAAAAGCAAAAGAAGCTGCCACCATTATCACAGGTACAGTTGCTAAACCATCTAACCCATCTGTTAAGTTGACAGCATTTGATGATGCAATAATTATAAATATGTAAAACGGAATAAAAAATATTCCCATATTAAAAATTAAATTTTTAAAAAATGGAAAATATAAATTTTTCAAGTGTAAATGGTCACCAAGTTTATGCAAAAAAAGTACGGCAATAAAAGCTAATAATATTTGGGCAACAAGCTTCAGTTTTGGAGAAAGGCCAGATGAATTATGATTTTTTATTTTTAAGAAATCATCGATTGCTCCTAAAATTCCAAAACTACTAGCTACAAATATTAAAAACCAAATATAAATATTGGATAAATCTGCCCAAAGTAAAGTGCTTAGTAACATTCCTATTAAGATCACCACTCCTCCCATTGTTGGAGTTCCAACTTTTTTAAATATGTGATCAATCGGGCCATCATCTCTAATAGGTTCCGTAATATTTTTTTGTGAAAAATATTTTATAAATGGACCTCCAATAAGAAATACAATAATCAAAGACGATATTAATGATAATCCAGTCCTAAATGTTAAATATCTAAATACATTTAAAAAAGAAAATTCGTCTATAAAAGATGTTAATAAACTATAAAGCATTAATTAATTTTTCCTTTTTTTAATTTTTTGCATAAATTATTCAAACCAGTTAAATTTGAACCTTTTATCATTACATAATCATTATCATTTATATAATTCCTAATTAAACTACCAATATCATTTAATGAATTTAATATTTTTCCTTTTTTGTTTTTTCTCACAAATTTGTAGGTCTCCAATATAGATTTGCCAATCACAAAAACTTTACCAATGTCACTATTATTAATATATTTTGCTAAATTTCTGTGAAAAAACTTAGCTTTTTTTCCCAATTCCAACATATCTCCCAATACAAGAATTTTTTGAGTCTTTTTTTTATTGATATTATTAAAATGATTTATAGCCAGTCTCATTGAATGTGGATTAGCATTATAGCTTTCGTCAAGTAAATAAAATTTTTTCTTAAATATTTTAATTTTATTCATATCTCCTCGTCCTTCTGGTATTTTAAAATTTAAAAAAATATTTTTCTTATCTGATATATCCAAATCCAAAACAAATATAATTAGGCATGTTGAAAGAACATTTTGAATGTAAGCACTATTATTATAGTTAATGTTAAATAAATAAACTTTATTATTATATGAAATGGAAGCTTGATAAATATTATTATTTTTTTTTACATTTTTTAAATATAGATCTGCATTTTTATTCAAACCAAATGATTTTACCTGAATGTTTTTTTGGCTAGCTTTCTGCGTTATATAATTAAAAAATTTATCATCTCTATTTAAGATTAAAGTTCCTTGTGCAATTAAATTATTAATAATTTCGGACTTTGCTCTTGCAATTTCTTTTGTACTTTTAAAATTTTTTAAATGTGCTGAAGAAATATTTGTTATAACTGCTATATCTGGTTTTAATATATTGGAAAGTGAGTTTATTTCACCTTTTTTATCCATGCCTAATTCAAATACACCAAAAGCATCCTTTTCTTGCAGATTGGATAAGCTCAAGGGTACTCCATATTGATTATTGAACGACGACTTTGATGAGGAAGTTTTATCAAAATTTTTTAAAACAAAACTTGTCATATCTTTTAGTGTTGTCTTTCCAGAACTCCCTGTAATCCCAATGATTTTTGCTTTGGTACGATGTCTAATTACTTTTGCAAGATTATTTAGTGCATTTAAAGTATCTGGAACTCGAATTAATTTTTTTAAATTAACCCCTCTTATTAATCTGCTCACAACGGCTTTTTTTGCTCCTCTTGCGAAGGCTTCTTTAACAAATTTATGTCCATCCTTTCTTTTTCCTTTAATCGCAAAAAATAAAGATTTGGAAGTAATTTGTTTTGAATTTATGGAAACATTTTTAAAATTAAAACGATTATAATTTGAAAACACTTCAGATGTGATGCTTGGGTGCCAAAAATAATTGATAGTTTGTTTTTTGTTGTTTATGAAAAATTTTTTTATTTCATTTTCGTCAGAAAAATGAATTTTTTTTGAACCAAAATCTTGATATTGTTCATGACCTTTGCCTGCTATAAGTAATATTTCATTATAGCCAAGTTCTTTAATGGCCAGCTGAATGGCAAGCTTCCTATTTTTCATTTCCACAAAGTCTGTTTTAATTCCTTTTTTGATTGATTGTCTTATACTTTTTGGATTTTCAAATCTTGGATTGTCATCTGTTAAATAAATTTTTTTGCAATACTTGCTTGCTATATGGCCCATAATGGATCTTTTGCCTTTGTCACGATCTCCTCCACATCCAAAAACAATCAAAATATTTTTTTTAAATTGAAACTTTAAATTTTTTAAAACTCTTTCTAGAGCATCTGGAGTATGTGCAAAATCAACAAATATTTTCGAATTATTTTTTAATTTTTTTACACATTCCAATCTTCCTTTTGCTGATTTAACATATTTTGTTTTATTTAAAGATTTTTTAATACTAAGGCCGCATTTTTCTGCTAAAAGAATAGCAAAAAGCAAATTTTTTATTTGATATTGTCCAAATAGGGAAGTTTTTAATTGATACATTTTTTTTTTATATAAAAATTCTATTTCCTGTAAATGGTTCTTATGTTTTTGACTTAGTATTTTTAAGTTTCCACAATCATAACCAACTGAATTAATATTAATGTTTTTTATTTTACATATTTTTTTTAATTTTTTAAAAAAGCTGTTAGTTTCATCTGTAATACAGAATGTTTTTTTGTTTAATAAATTTTTAAATAAATAAAGTTTTGAATTTAAATAGCAATTCATATTTCTATGGTAATCCATATGATCTCTGCTTAAATTTGTAAATGCAGCTGCTTTGAAATTAATATGATCCAATCTTTTTTGATCAAGGCCATGGCTTGATGCCTCTAATATTACGGTATTGATTTTTTTTTTTTTAAATTCAGAAAGACTTTTATGTAACAATAATGGGTCTGGAGATGTAAGACTGGTTGTTTTTTTAAATAAATTTGACTTTATGCCTAAAGTACCTACAGAAGCAGCACGTATTTTATTTAATTTAAATAATTGAAAAAAAAAATCAGCGACTGAAGTTTTTCCATTAGTTCCAGTTACAGCAACAATATGAGAAGGTTTTTCTTTATAAAAATTTGAACAAGCTTCGGATAAACTCTTTCTTACATCGCACACCCTTAACAGTGGAATTTTGAAACTTTTAAATTTGATTTTTGAATCAACAACAATTGCAGATACCTTTTTCAAGATTGCTTTTTGAATAAATTTTGTTCCAGCTATTTTGTTTCCTTTAATTGCAAAAAAAATGTCACTTTTTTTTGCTTTTCTGCTATCAAAACAAATACCTTTTACATAAATTTTTCGATATTTTTTGCCTACAGTTTTAAGTAGCTCGGGTAAGTACATTTAAAATTTATTGGAAGCTTGTAAATTATTTGTGGCTAAAATTGGACCTATTTTTTCAATAATATTACCTGCAACAACAACCGTATTCCATCCAGCAGTATTGCGTGTTTCTCCAGTAAGCTTGTATCCACTAGAAAATTCATAAACAAAGCCTGGGGCAGATTTTGGTTCATCCAACATCACAAGTAATAAATATTTAGGTTTGTTGATTGGAAACAAGGATACAAAAGTATTTATTTTTTTTTCTTTACTATAAGTTCCATTAATTACTTTACGAGCTGTTCCGGTTTTACCTCCTACCTCATATCCTTCTTTGTCTGCAAATGATGCCGTTCCTTTTTTGTTTAAAACTACTTTTCTCAACATTGAGTTAATTACGTTGCTCGTTTTTAATGATATAATCTGCTTTTTAACTTGTGGTGTAATATTTTTATTTAATAAAATAGTTGGATGAATCTCGTATCCACCATTACCAATGATTGCATAAGCTTTTGCAAGTTGCAAAAGTGTGGTGGTTATTCCGTGTCCGAATGATGCAGTTTCAAGTGTACATTTTTCCCATTTAAATGGAAGAGGTGTTCCCACTTCCTCCAACTCAAAATTAATTTTTTCAAAAAGCTCTAAAGAATTTAATAATTTTCTATAGTTTTTAACACCAACTTTTTTAGCTATTCGGATTGCCCCAATATTAGATGATCTAACTAATATTTCTTCCGCTGTTAAGTTTTTTGGTAATTTGTCGTGTTCTGAGATTGGCATTCCACCACAAATTATTTTATTTTTTAAATCTTTAAATACTGTATTTGCCTTTATTGACCCAAATTCTATACCTGCTGTTAATGTAAATGTTTTAAAAACTGAACCTAACTCATAAACTCCTTTTGTGATCTTATTCAAATAAATCGGGTCCTCTATATTCATTCTCTTATTTAAGTCAAAATCAGGAAGTGAGATTAAAGATAAAATTTCGCCACTATCAATTTCCATAAGTAATGCGGCACTACCTAACGTTTGAAATATATTATTTCCAGATATTAATTCTTCTCTAATGATATATTGTAAGTTAGCATCTAATGATAAAATTAGTGGATTATTAGACTCTGTTAATTTTTCATTAAATGATTTTTCTAATCCCGATATACCCAAATTATCATCGTCTATTTGTCCTAGAACATGACTGAAAAGAGATTCATGAGGATATACTCTGAATTGTTTTTCATTTATATCAATGGACTGATCACCTAAAAGCCATAGTTTTCTCCATTCTGATTCATTTAATCTTTTTTTTATATAAAAGTATTTTCCTAGTTCTATTTTTTTTTTTATTCTATCCATATTCATGTTTGGAAAAATCAATCTTAAATTGATTAATAGTTTACCCTCATCTGTAACGAACCGAGGTTTAATTGCTGCTGAATACAATTTTACATTTCTTGCAAGTAGATTACTATTTCTATCGAGAATATCTTGTCTTCTTAAAAAAACTGAAGGCAGGGATTTATTTGTAAAATAGTTTTCTTTCTTAATTGATGCCAAATAAATAATTTTAGACCCAAATATAAAAGCAACAACTAAAAAAATAAAAAAAATAAAAGATACTCTATTCAAAGACAATTTAACTCCGGAGAATTTTGATTGATCTTTATATTCATATTTTGGAGTTTCATAATCTTCAAAGTAAAAGCCTTTATTCCTCCAAGAGGTATGACTAACTGGTTTATTAATTTTTCCTTTTTTGTTGTACATGAAAAATTATTTAACTGGTATAGCCGGAATACCAAAAAATGATTTTATAATTTGTAGTCCCGCCCAATTATGAACTTTTTTTGAAACAGATATTTTTTTTGATCCTTGTAATTGTCTGTTATCAATCTCTTTTGTAACATTTAATGTCTTATTAATCGATTCCTCTGTACTTAATTGACTGACAGTATTGTTATTTTTTAATTTTTTCAAAATTGCTAAATATTTAATAGTTTCTTCTCCTGTGAAAGCGTCTTCTGTAATTTGTGTCTCAATATTTTTTGTAGCAAGTAATTGTCTATTATCAATCTCTTTTGTAACATTTGATTTCTTGTTAACCGATTTCTCTGTGCTTAATTGAGTAAAAGCATTGTCATTTTTTAATTTTTTTAAAATAGCTAAATCTTTTTTTGGTTTAACTGATTTTTTTATTTGAGATTCTTTGTAATATGAAAAATTTTCATCAAGAAAATTTTTTGCCAAAAGAGAAATACGTTTGGGTGTCGTTAAATATTCAAAATCCAAGCTTACTTCATTTAAGTTAAAATTTAAACTATTAATTTCATTATCTAAGTAAAGTAATTCTTTTTCTAATAATCTTGTTTTGTTTTTCACCAAAGACGTAAAAATTAATCCTGATATTAGAGTTATTAATATTAAAATGTTTCTCATAAATGCGAACCCATTCCTTCTATCTCTAGATAGTTTTTAAATTTTTCTGTTAATTTATTAGGAAACAAATACTTCTTATTATTTCTTATACCATAACGTAGTTTTGCAGATCTTGATGGATGATTTATTAAAATTTCATTTTTGGAAGGATTTATTGATTTTCTTATTGGGCAATCAAAGAGTCTTATATCTTCTTTATCTAACTTTGGAAAATATCTTGAAGGATTTTTGCTTTTTTCAGAATAAGTTCTAAAAAAATATTTTACTATTTTATCTTCTAATGAATGAAAACTTACTACAATTAATATGGCTCCTGGATTTAATAATTTAGTTGCCTCTATAAGTCCTTTGATTAATTCACTCACTTCATTATTTACAAAAATTCTTAAAGCCTGAAGTGATTTAGTAGCTACATTTTTTTTAGCAAAATTATTATTTTTTTTAACTTTTTTTACGATTCCCACAAAATCATCTGTACTAAATATTTTATTATTTTTTCTTAACCTTGCTAATTGAAATGCTATTTTTTTGTGATCCT
>AZYC01000003.1 GCA_000513075.1 alpha proteobacterium SCGC AAA288-G21
AAAAAAAAAGAAAAGATGAAAAGTTGTTCTTGACCGCGCCTAAATTGCCCCACTTTTGTGCCAAAAAATTTGTGATACAATTTAAATATTATGAATGTGTTTATAATTTTATCAATACTTATAATTGTTATTGGAGTTCTCCTAATAGTGGCTACTCCATCAGTATTATTTAAATTTAATTGGAATGAAAAAACGGGTCGAGAAAAGATTCTAGTGATCTTATTTTACTGTATTTTGCTTTATATAATAAATATAATTTATTGGTTTATTAATTGAATGTGGCGCAAAAAAAAAAGAACATAGAATTTTCGATAAAATAATACTTGCAGTTTTTCTATTGGTTGCATTCGTTTACGTAGTGAAATTTCTTACGGGGTTTTTTTAATGAAAAAACTATCTCTATACGTATTTCTGGTTTTGTATTGACCTATAGCAAACAAAAATTCTCACTGATTCCAGCACAGACTCAACATTAATTTTGGTGTAGGATTAAAGTGAGATGAAAAAACATTCTGGTGGTTGTGCGTGTGGCAAAGTTAGATACCATACTATTGGTCAACCAGTAAAAACAGGCCTGTGTCACTGCAGGTATTGCCAGTTAAGAACAGGAACAGCTTTTGGAATTTCTGTTTATTTTAAAAAAGAGAATTTAAAAATTGAGTCTGGTGATTTAAAAAAATATACATTTACTACTGAAAATGGAAATACCTTTGAAACTAATTTTTGCACTAATTGTGGAACAAGTCTTTTTTGGACGCTTTCTCATATGAAAGATCTTATGGGTGCTGCAGGCGGAACTTATGATCCACCTTCATTCTGGTTTAATATAGAAAGAGAAATATTCAAAAGAACCAAAGCAGAATTTGTAAGCATTAATTGTCCAGAAAATCATGAAACCTCTCTTACTTATAAGCCACAAGCGGGGGATGAACCTAGGTTGGATGGAAAAAATAACAAAAAGAAATAAAAATAAAAAATGAAAAAACTTTTAGGGATCTTGGTTCTGGTTACGGTAGGCTTACGGCGAAAATTTACTTTACGTTAAATTTTGGTTGCGGGGGTAGGATTTGAACCTACGACCTTCAGGTTATGAGCCTGACGAGCTACCAGACTGCTCCACCCCGCGATAAATTTAAATTCTATTCATCATTTTTCGGATTTTTTTTACCCTTTTAATATTTTCTTGCTTAATTCTTTTTTTCTTTTCCGATGGTTTTTCATAAGTATCTTTTAATTTTACAATTTTGAAAAAACCATCTTTTTGAAGCTTTCTCTTTAAGATTCTCAAAGCTTGTTCAATATTATTATCCTTAACTTCAATTTTAATAACTACCTCCAAAAGTTGATTTGATTAACACTTTTAATTTTTTTTGTCCACAAAAATTCTTCAAGTGTATCATTACAAAATTTAATACTATTCCAATTAAATTTGCTGATCATTGTAATCTTAACTAGAATCCATTTTTTCTTTTTTAATTTTTTCTCTTTCCCTTTTAATTTTTCTTTTTGCTTTTTCCAAAGCATTTTCTAAATCAAGTTGTGAACAAAGGTTTATAGCAATAGGATCTTTGGGAGACAAATTGTTAAAGTTCCAATAAGATCTTTTTTTTATAGATACAACTGTGTTTTTGGTTGTTCCAATTAATCTAGCAATTTGTGTATCTAATAACTCTGAATAATTTTTAATTAACCACAGAATCGCATCAGGTCTATCCTGTCTTTTCGAAAGAGGGGTATATTTAGGTTTTTTTCTTTCCTTTGTTGATATATTGATTTCTTTTTTTAAAAGTTGTAACGATCTGTGCACGTCTTTTGATGAACGCTCAATTTCTTCTCTAGTGAGTTGACCGGCTATAATAGGATTGTAAGCTTTAATTCCTTTAGCTACTTCTCCATCTGCAATGCCTTGAACTTCTACTTCGTGTAAATTGCAAAAATCTGCAATTTGTTTAAATGACAGCGAAGTATTTTCAACTAACCATACGGCCGTAGCTTTTGGCATTAATGGAATGTCTTTCATTTTAAAAATGATTTAAAGTTTTGAAATTTTTTATTGAATTTACTTACTCTACCCTTATCAAGGATTTTTTGTCTTCCACCAATCCATGCAGAATGAGATTTTGGATCTATATCTAATTTGAGTATATCTCCTTCTTTACCCCAAGTTGATTTTGTTTCAAACTGACTTCCATCAGTCATTTCAACTTTAATCTTGTGATAATCAGGATGTATTTTTTTTTTCATAATTTAATTTAGTTTTATAGCAAAAGATTTGTATTAAACAAATAAAACTTACAGTTTTAACTGTTTATTAAATTAACTAAATCCTTATTTATAAAGGAATTTGTAGCTAGGATATTTCTTTTATTTATATAATCTGAATTTCCAGAATAGTCAGTTACGAAACCACCAGCTTCTTTTAAAATTACTATTCCAGCTGCAATATCCCAATAATTTAAATTTCTTTGAAAAAAACCGTCAGCTCTTCCGGCGGCTACGTAAGCAACGTCAAGTGCTGCACTTCCCATTTTTCTTATGGGTGAAGGTAAAAATCTTGAAATTTTTTTATATTCATCCAAAGCTAATTCTCTTTCATTAGATTTAAAAGCAGGTCCTCCTGTAAATATCATGCAATCTTTTAATTTTTTTCTGTTAGATACTTTTATTCTTTGATTATTTACATAAGCTCCCTTTTCCTTTTCCGCTAAAAACATTTCATTTTTTATGGGATCATAAATTACACCACATATTATTTCATTTTTTTTTTCTAAAGCCAAAGATATTGCAAAATGTGGAATACCATGTAAAAAATTTAATGTTCCATCGATAGGATCAATAATCCATCTATATTCAGAATTTTCAGATTTAATTTCCCCTATTTCTTCACTGAGAATAGAATAATTTGACCTTGATTTTTTTAATTCGCTAATTAAAGTTTTTTCAACTTTTTTATCAGCACTGGATACAAAATCTGAGGGTCCTTTAATTGAAACCTGTAATTTTTCAATTTCTCCAAAATCTCTTATTAATGACTTAGAAGCTTTTTCACAAGCCATTATCATTACGTTTATGTTTGCAGAAATTGTTTTCATTATTTTATTTTCTTAATATATTCTAAGCTCCTGCTATCTACCGTAATTTTATCGCCATTTTCTATAAAAGGAGGTACTAAAATTTTAAGGTCGTTATTAATAATAGCAGGTTTATAGGAAGAAGAAACAGTTTGGCCTTTTAAGGCTACATCAGTACTAATAACTATACATTCTATTGAAATAGGTAATTCAACAGAGAGAGGATTATCTTCAAAAAAATTAATTGTTACTTCTAAATTTTCTTTTAGGAGTTTTGTTTTTTCTCCAATTTTTTTTTTACTTATTGCCATTTGTTCAAAAGTTGTTTGGTTCATAAAATGACAATCGTTATCGTCCTCAAAAAGAAAATTAAATTTTTTTTCTTCCAAAACTACTCTCTGGACGTTATCATTAGATCGAAATCTTTCATTGCGTTTAGTATCTTTGTTTATACTTTTTAACTCTACTTGGTTGAAGGCGCCACCTTTACCAGGCTTTACATGTTGAGTTTTTATAACTTCCCATTGATCGTTGTCATGGTTTAAAATCATTCCAGGTTTTATTTCATTTCCTAATATTTTCATTTTTTATTTAAATTTTTTTATTGCAGCAACAGGATCTAATTTTTTATTATTCCAAATATAGTCTGAACAGGCTATAAAATCTGCCCCATTAGATAAAATTTTTTTATAGTTGGAATCATTAATTCCACCAATTGCAACGGTCGGCATATTAATTTTTTTTTTAGCCCAATGCAATATTGCTAAGTTGGCTTTAAAAGGTGATTTTTTTGTTGAAGATTTAAAAAACGATCCAAAAGCAATATAATTTGCTTTTATCCTATTTGCTTTCAACGCTAAGTTTTTGGAATTGTGACATGTTATTCCAATAATTTTATTTTTTCCCAAAATTTTTCTACTTTTTTTATAATTCATATCTTTTTGACCAATATGACATCCGTCTGCACCTATTTTTTTTGCAATCAAAGGTTTATCATTAATTAAAAATTTAACTTTATTTTTTCTAGCTATTTTTTTTATTTTTTTAGATATTTTTATAAGATTTTTGCTGGTTATTTTTTTGAGTCTTAATTGAAAAAACTTAACCTTATTGGTTTTAAATACCATATCAAGCTCTCTATAAAATTTATTTCCCTTTATTTTCGTAGGCGATATTAAATAAATAAATTTTTTCAATTTTAGCTAAGCTGATATCTGATTTTCCAACTTGATATTCCATTTAGCCGTAGTTGAGAGGCCATTCATTTTGGATCTATGATTAAAAATTTTTTGTGTATTACTAGTATCTTCAATATTTTTTGCCCAATTTTTCAAAGCACTTTGTTGCAAAGCCCTTCCATAGGAAAAAGACATCAAAAAATTTGTGTCATTAATTTTATTTATTTCATTTAAATTTTGAGTGGCTTCAACTTCGGTTTGCCCCCCCGATAAAAAGACTATTCCAGGAACTTCACTAGGCACATTTTCCTTTAAACATTTGATTGTTTTTTTTGCTATTTCTAAAGAATTACTTCTATTTTTTGATTTATCTCCGGGCAATATCATATTAGGCTTTAATAGGGTTCCCTTAAGATTTATCTTGTGCAAGGCTAACTCTTTATAGCATTCCTTTAAAACTTTAGAGGTTATCTCGTAGCATTTATTGATATCGTGGTCTCCTTCCATTAGCACTTCTGGCTCAACTATAGGAACCATTTTTGCTTCTTGCGCCAACGCAGCATATCTCGCTAGGGTTTGTGCGTTGGATTTAATAGATAGTTCAGAAGGAAATTTATCAGAAATATTGTATACTGCTCTCCACTTTGTGAATCTTGCTCCTAATTTATAATATTCTGTCAATCTTTCTCTTAATCCGTCTAGTCCTTCAGTAATTTTTTCTTCAGGTGAACCAGCTAATTTTTTTGCACCAGTATCAACTTTGATACCTGTAACTGATCCAGAGCCCTCAATTAGCTCAGGAATAGTTTTTCCAGAAGAAGTTTTTTGTTTTATTGTTTCATCATAAAGGATCACTCCACCAATATAATTTTTCATCCCTTCTGAAGAAAACAAAATTTCTCTAAATTTAAGTCTATTTTCAGCTGTTGATTCAATGTTCACGCTTGACAATCTTTTTGTCATAGTTCCGGTGCTTTCATCAGCTGCAAGTATGCCTCTGCCTTTGGTTATAATTTGTTTTGCAATTTTTTCTATTTCGCCCATGAATATTTTAATTAATTTCCAAAGCTTTTATACCAGGTAACATTTTTCCTTCAAGAAATTCTAAAAAAGCTCCACCCGCACTTGATAAGTAAGTAAATCCATTAGAACATTTAAATTTATTTATTGCTGCTATTGTGTCACCACCTCCGGCAATAGAAATGAGAGATTTGGTTTTGGTATTATCAGATATTTTGTTTGCAATTTTTTTACTTCCTATAGAAAACTCATCAATTTCAAAATAACCAGCTGGGCCATTCCACAAAACTGTTTTTGATTTATCTATTACTTTAAATATATTTTGTAAGGTTTTTTCACCTAAATCCAAAATTAAATCGTTATCATTAATTTGATCTAATCTTTTTAGAACACCTTTTGAATTATGATTTTTTGATGTTATTACATCCTCAGGTAATACAAGATTGCAGTTATTTTTTTTAGATTCTTGAATTATATTTTTTATCAAGTTTTCTTGATTTTTTTCAAATATAGATTGCCCAATATTATAATTCTTATATTTTAAAAAAGTATTTGCCATGGCACCAACAATGATGATGTTTTGCATTTTTTTTATAAGATTAATTAAAATACCTGATTTAGTAGAAATTTTTGAACCCCCTAAGATGCAAGTTATGGGTTTTTTTGCATTATCCGTTAACATTTTTATAGCACTTATTTCTTCCAATAGTTGTTTGCCAGCGAAGGAATCAATGTGTTTTGTTATTTCACAAACAGAAGCGTGAGTTCTATGAGAACATGGAAACGCTTCATTTATATATATATCACCAATTTTTGAAAGTTCTTTAGCAAAAGACACTGAGTTTAATTCTTCTTCTTTATAAAAACGTATGTTTTCTAAGAGCATGATTTTTCCATTAGGAATTTTTTTTGAATTTTGAATTACTAATGAACCAATACTTTCATTTAAAAACACCACATCTTGATTAAGATAATTGGATAATTTTTTTGCAATTGGTTTTAGAGTTAATTCAGGAACGATTTTCCCCTTGGGTCTTCCGAGATGTGCAATAATTATTATTTTTGCTTTTTTATTTATTAGAGATTTTATAGTTGGCAAAACTTTTTCAATTCGGGAATTCTCTGTTATAGCTCCGTCATTTATTGGAACATTAAAATCAACTCTTAATAAAACTCTCTTTCCCTCAATATCTATATTTTCATCTAATTTATTTATTTTAACCATTGCGTATTAAATTTTGCCAAAATAATTCGCCAAATCACACACTCTGGATGCAAAACCCCATTCATTATCGTACCAAGCAGAAACTTTTGCCATTTTGTTTTCTATCACCTTTGTTAACGTAAGGTCTACTATAGCAGAGTGAGGATTATGATTGAAATCAGAGGAAACAAGGGGTTCATTATTTGTCTCTAAAATATTTTTTAGTTTTGACTTTGAAGCTTTTATAAATGAATTATTTATTTCCTCAGCAGTTAAATTTTTTGATGAAGAAAATACGAATTCCATCAAAGACACGTTGGGAGTCGGAACTCTAATTGAAATTCCTTCAATTTTTCCTTTTAGTCTTGGAATAATGTCACCAAGAGATTTTGTGGCTCCCGTAGTTGTTGGTACCATTGAACTAGGAGCACTTCTTGCTCTTCTTAAATCTTTGTGTGAATTATCCAATAATCTTTGATCAGTTGTGTAAGAATGTATTGTCGTCATGAAACCTCTTTCAATTCCAAAATTTTCATTCAACGTTTGTGCGACTGGAGCAAGACAATTTGTGGTACAGGATGCAGCAGAAATTATTTGATCACTGGATTTTAAATTTTTTTCATTAACTCCATAAATGATACTTTTTGCACCTTTACAAGGAGCCGAAACAATAACTTTATTTGCACCAGAATTAATGTGTTGTGAGGATTTTTCTTTTGTATTGAATTTGCCTGTACATTCTAAAACCATATTAACTTTATACTTTTTCCAATCTATTTTTGATATTTCATTTTCTTGGATCATGTTTATTTTTTTTTTATCAATATTAATTGTTTTTTCTGAGTGGTTAATTTTTGATTTTAATTTTCCATGTACGGTATCATTAATTAACAAGAAACTACTTGTTTCAGCGTTGCTTTTATTATTAATAGCTACTACTTCTAAATCTTTTCTATTTTGTTCAATGATGGACCTAAGTATCATCCTTCCAATTCTACCAAATCCATTAATTCCAACTTTTAAAGTCATAATTATTTATTTAACATTTTCCTTGTTAATTTTACAATATTTTCACTGGTTAAATTAAAATGTTCATAAATTTTTTTATATGGAGCACTTTTTCCAAAAGATTTCATACCCAAAGAAATTCCATTTGGGCCTACATATTTTTCCCAACCAATAATACTACCAGCCTCAATTGAGATTTTTATTGATTCTTTATCTATAATTTTTTCCCTGTATTCTTTTGACTGTTTATCGAACAATTCCTGGCACGGCATAGAAACTACTTTTGAATTTATATTTATGTTTTTTAGTTTTTTTTGAGCTTCTATCGCTATTTGAACTTCTGAACCAGAAGCAATAAGGGTTATTTCAGGGATAGTCTTAGTTTCTATTATTTCATAAGCTCCAAGTCTGCTCATATTTTTTTTTGAAAATGTTTCAGTAACAAAAGGAAGTTTTTGTCTTGATAATGCTATCACGCTCGGATTAGTACTACTTTTTAAGGCTATTTCCCAACATTCAAGTGTCTCAATTGTGTCTGCAGGTCTAAACACTTTCAAGTTTGGTATTGCTCTTAGATGAACTAAATGTTCGATTGGTTGGTGAGTGGGACCATCTTCACCCAACCCAATAGAATCATGTGAAAATATATAAATTACTTTTAAACCCATAAGAGCTGACATTCTTAATGAAGGTTTGCAATAGTCCAAAAAAATTAAAAAAGTTCCACCGTATGGTATTATGCCTTCATGAAGAGACATGCCGTTCATAATTCCAGCCATAGCATGTTCACGCACACCATAATGAATATAATTTCCTTTAAAATCCGAAGGTTTAATAATCTCAGAATGCTTAGTTTTCGTATTGTTTGAACCACTTAAATCGGCAGATCCACCAATCAATTCTGGTAGATTGTTTGTAATAGTTTCCAGAACCAACTCAGAAGCTTTTCTTGAAGCTATGGCAGGTTTTAAATCAAATAATTTTCTTTTTTCTTTCTCTATAATTTTATCAAAATTTTTTGGTAATTTTCCATTAATTAGTCTAGTGAATTCATCTTTTATTTTCTTTCCCTTTTTAATGTAAATGCTGTTCCATTTTTTTTCCTGCAGATTTCCTCTTTTTCCAATTTCTCTCCATTCATTTAGTATTTTTTTTGGAATTTCAAATGGTCCATATTTCCATTTCAATTTTTTTCTAACTAATACCACTTCTTCTTTACCAAGAGCGGCTCCATGAGAAGACTCCTTGCCTGATTTATTAGGAGAACCATAACCAATTATTGTTTTACAAGAAATTAAACTTGGTTTTTTGGATTTTAAAGTTTTTTTAATAGCTCTTGAAATTTGTTTTTCATTATGTCCGTTCACTTCTTGAAAAGACCAACCATAACTTTCAAATCTTTTTTTGTAATTATCAGATACTGCCAATTTTGTTGAACCGTCTATGGATATTTTGTTATTGTCAAAAAAAACTACAAGATTTTTTAATTTTAGATGTCCAGCTAAGCTCATAGCTTCGTGGCTTATTCCCTCCATTAGATCTCCATCACTAGCGATCACATAGGTTTTGTGATTAATTAAACTTGAGCCAAATTTTTTTTTCAATATTTCTTCTGCAATAGCCATACCAACGGCATTAGATAGACCCTGTCCCAAAGGGCCTGTTGTAGTTTCTATTCCGGAATTTTTTTTGTATTCAGGGTGACCAGCACAAATAGAGTTTAACTGTCTGAAATTTTGAATATCCTTTAATGAAATACTTTTGAATCCAGTTAAATACAGTAAAGAATATAAAAGCATTGATCCGTGTCCAGCGGATAACACGAAGCGATCTCTGTTAATCCAACCAGGATTTTTTGGATTAAACCTTAAGTAGTATTTAAATAATACCGTTACAACATCGGCCATTCCCATCGGTAGTCCCGGATGGCCGGAATTGGCTTTTTCTACTGCATCTACAGATAAAAATCTTATTGCATTGGATAATTCTCTTAAGTGGTTGTTCACTTTAAGACCTATATAGACTTGGCTAATTCAAATCAATAATATGATGAAATTTATAAATGAAAAATTTGGAAGAAAAAGAAAAAAAATTACAGTCTGCACTGTCAAAACTCAAGATTTTAAAATTAAATTTTGATGATTTAAGTGCAAATATTTCAAATATAGAGAATCAAAAGAATCAATTAAAGATTGAAAAAGAAGAATTGCAACAAAAATATATAAATTTAAATAGTGAACATCAAAATTTAAAACATAAATTAGAAAAAGTTAATTTAGAAGCTATCAGCAAATTTGAAAATCAAAATAAGTTTACCCAAAAGGTTGATGAGCTGAATCAAGAAACAGATAGTTTAATAGAAGAAATAGACAAATGGCAAACGTAAATATTAAATTTAATGGAAAAGACTACCTTCTATCTTGCGATGATGGCCAAGAGGAAAATTTGAAAGAATTAGCTAGCCATTTGAGCAAAAAATTTAATGAATTAAAATCAAATTTAGGAAACATAGGTGAAAATAAACTTTTATTAATTTCATCAATTAAAGTTATTGATGAATATTATGATCTATTAAAAAAAATTGAGTCTAAAAAAAAAGAATTCAATAATTTGTCAGAAAAATTTAAAGAACTCAAATCATTGGTAATAGATTATAAAGGAAATAAAGATAATGAAATAGATAAACTAAAAGAAGACTTAAACAAATTTAAAATAATGGCTGATGAAAATAAAAATGTTTATGAAAAGATACTTGATACAACTACAGAATCTATTGAAGAATTTATTCAAAGTTCCTTAAAGGATAAAAGACTGCAATAAATGCAGGTTGATAAATCACTTTTAAGAATAAAGTTTACTAAAAAAAGAAAAAAATTATACTCGAAAAAAACTCTTTTTTCATTTAACAAAATTTTTTTTTTAATAAAAAAAAACTTTCCAAAGAAAAAGCCTTCAATTGCTGGATATTATCCATCTAATTTTGAAGTTAATATTTTAGATTTTTTATCTCAGGCAAACAAAAAAAATTTTAAAGTTGGTCTCCCAGTAATTAAAAAAGATTATAAAATAGATTTTAAATACTGGATTTCAAATGAGCCTTTGTATGTAAATAGATATGGAATCTTAGAACCCAAAAAACAAAATATAACATTCAAGCCTGATATAATTTTAGTGCCACTAATCGCTTTTGATCGAAATTTGAACCGTATAGGATATGGAAAGGGCTATTATGATAGAGCTTTGAAGCAGATATCAGATAAAAAAAAGATACTAACTATTGGAATAGCTTTTTCTTTTCAAGAGGCCTCTATTATTCCCACAAATCAATATGATTATAATTTAGATTGTATTTTAACAGATAGAAATTTAATTTATAAGAAGACTAATGAAAATTTTATTTTTAGGTGATGTACTTGGCCCTTCAGGATGTAAATCAGTAAAAAGTTATTTACCTCAAATTAAGAAAAAAAATAAAATAGATTTTGTAATAATAAATGGAGAAAATGCAGCAGATTCAGGAATTGGAATCACTGAAAAAATTACAGAAGATTTATTTAATGCTGGAGTTGATGTGATTACAAGTGGTAATCACATTTGGGATCAAAGAGAAACAATAGAACACATAGCAAGAGAAAAAAGACTTTTAAGACCTGAAAATTTCATTGAAGGTACACCCGGAAAAGGTTTTGAAATCTATAGAACGACGTCGGGAGAAAAAATAGCAGTATTAAATTTGATGGGAAATATTTTTATGAAAAAATGCGAGGATGTTTTTACAACAACTGAGAAAATATTTAATAAATTTAGACTTAAAAGGGATGCAGATTTCATTGTCGTGGATTTTCATGGAGAAATCACAAGCGAAAAAATGGCAATGGGACATTATTTAGATGGAAAAGCAACGCTAGTTGTTGGCACCCACACTCACGTACCCACATCTGATTTTAGAATTTTAGAACATGGTACTGCTTATCAAAGTGATACTGGGATGTGCGGAGATTATAATTCAGTGATTGGAATGAATAAGGAAAATTCTCTTAAAAAATTTTTCAATAATAAAGAAGCTAAAAAACACTTTCCTGCACTAGGTGAGGCGACGTTGTCTGGCATAATAGTTGATGGAGATTCAAATACTGGTTTAGCAAAGTCAGTAAAACAATTTCTTTTTGGCGGTGTATTAAAGGAAGCTAATTAATATGGCTGGGCATTCACATTGGGCTGGTATTAAATATAAAAAAGGAAAAGCAGATAAACAAAGATCAAAAATTTTTTCTAAGATTTCAAGAGAAATTACAGTAGCTGCTAAGTCAGGAGATAAAAATCCAGATATGAATCCTAGATTAAGATCTGCAATTCAGTTGGCTAGATCAGTTAATATGCCCAAAGAAAGTATCGAAAGAGCAATTAGTAAATCCAAGGCTAACCAAAACATCAACTATGATCATCTAAGATACGAAGGGATGGGCCCAGGAAAAATGTTTGTCATAGTTGAAACTTTAACCGATAACAAAAACAGAACTGCTTCCAATATTAGAACAATTTTTCAAAAGCATGGAGGTAGGCTTGGTACTACAGGAGTAGCTTCGCACAATTTTAAGCAATTAGGAATTATTAGAATTAAAAAAAAAACAATTTCAGATGAAGCAATATTAGAATTAGCTATCAATGCAGGGGCTGAAGAATGTATTTCTAATGAAAACTTTCATGAAATATATTGCCCTAAAGAACAATTTTATAAAGTTAAAACTGCAATTGAAAAAAAAGTTGATAATTTTATCCATTCAGGCATTGCATGGCATGCATTAAATCAGTTAGATCTAAAGGAAGATCAATATAAATCCGCTATTAATTTATTAGATTCCCTAGAAGAAGATAACGATGTACAAAACGTTTATACAAATTTAAAAGTGAAAAAATTAAATTAAAAATGATAATTTTTGGAATAGATCCCGGGATAAGTGGAGCAATTTGTGTTCTAAAAGAAGGAAAGATTTTGGAAGTTTACGAAATGCCAACAATGATAGATGGAAAAAAAAATAAAAGACAGGTCAATGGTGCGGAAGTCACAAATATTTTTTTAAAAGAATTGAATAATGAAAATGCAGCAAAAGTTATTGTTGAACACGTAACAGCAATGCCAGGACAAGGAGTAACAAGCATGTTTAATTTTGGGCAATCGTTTGGTGTCCTGAAAGGGATATGCGCAGCATTAAAGTTGCCAATTTATTTTGTGAGACCCGTGAAATGGAAAAAATACTTCAATTTAATTAAAACAAATAAAGACGCAAGTCGCACCAAAGTTATTGAAATTTTTCCATATATTTCATCAAAAATATCAAGAAAAAAAGACTCAAATAAAGCAGATTCAATATTAATTGCTAAATATTTCGAGGAAACCCAGAATGCATGAATGTAATTGGATGAATATTGACAAATTCATGACACATTTTAGTGCAAATTAATTTCAATGGAAGCAGAAATAGCAACAGAAGCAGTTGGACTAGCCAGTTCTACAGATTTTTCGTTAATAAGTCTTTTTATGAGAGCAGACATTGTTGTAAAAAGTGTAATTATTATTTTAATCTTAGCATCAATTTATTCTTGGGCATTAATATTTGACAAACATAGACTTTTTAAAAGAATTCATAAAAGCTCTTCAATTTTTGAAGATAAATTTTGGAATTCAAAATCTGCAGAAAGTTTTTATAAAAGTCTTCCAACTAAAACTAAAGATCCTATAGCAAATATATTTCGGTCTGCTATGGTTGAATTAATCAAATCAAAATCTAAAAATAATGATATCCAAACCGCAAGAGTTGCGAGAATTTTAGAAATTTCAACAGATCAAGAAATTCAATCTATTGAAAAAAATTTTTCTTTTTTAGCAACAGTAGGTTCTACATCGCCATTTATTGGATTATTTGGAACAGTTTGGGGTATCATGAACTCTTTTCAATCAATAGCGATATCTAGAAATACAAGTTTAGCTATAGTTGCACCGGGAATCGCAGAAGCACTATTTGCAACTGCGTTGGGTTTGCTTGCAGCAATACCTGCTGTGATGGCGTACAATAAGTTCAATAATGAGTCCAGAATATACGGACGAAGAATAGAAAATTTTACAAAAAGATTTTTATCAATCATCTAATTTAAAATATGGCATTCAAATATAATCGCTCACATACAGAACCAATGAGCGAAATCAATGTTACACCTTTTGTTGATGTGATGCTGGTTTTATTAATTATATTCATGGTGACGGCACCATTATTAACTGTTGGCGTTCCAGTAGATTTACCAGAAAGTTCTGCGGACTCCTTGCCCGAAGATCAAGAGCCTCTAACATTATCTATTAATGCAAAGGGTGAAATTTTTATTCAAGAACATCAAGTTGAATACGATAAAGTGATACCCAAAATTTTAGCTATTGCAAAAAATAGAACTGATACGAGAATTTATGTTAGGGGGGACAAAACAATAAATTATGGAAGAGTTTTAGAGATTATGGGTATGTTGTCCGGCTCTGGTTTTACTAAGGTAGCTTTAATATCCGAACCTTATAAAGAACGGTAATTTATTTTTTTTGATGAATGAACAAAAGTATTTTTTTATCAACCATTTTTCACATTCTGATTTTTAGTCTATCAGTCATGAGTTTTCCTTATATGCTAAAAAAACCAATTGATTTACCTCCGATTATATCAATAGAGTTAATACAAATTTCTGATATTACCAATATTCCTTACGCTCCTAAAGCAAGGAAGATTTTGGAAAAAATTAAAAAAGAAAAAGAAAGAGTAGTTTCGGAACAAGCTCCTCCAAAGGTAGTCAAAAAAGAAAAACCTGATGCCATCCCACTTCCTGAAGATGTAAAAAAACAGAAAAAAATAGAAACTAAAAAACAAAACCCAAAAAAAATTGAAACTGAAATAAAACAGACATCAGAATTTGAAAAAAAAGAGCTTTTTGATCCAAATCAAATTGCAGCATTAATTGATAAATCCAAAGTCGAGACAGCTGAAACTATGCGTAAGAGTGACAAACTCACTCAAAGTCAGGATAAAAATTTCATAGCATCCAGTTTAACTTTAAGCGAAGAAGATGCATTAAAGGCTCAAATATTTGGCTGTTGGAGTATTCCATTAGGTTTACCATACAATGAAAATTTATTAGTAAGAATTAAACTAAAATTGAAACAAGATGGTACAGTGATTAAATCAGAAATTTTAGATCATGCTCGAATGAATACACCTGGACAAGCTTTTTACAAAGTATTAGCCGAAAGTGCTTTAAGAGCAGTTAGATTATGCCAGCCATTAAGAGTTCCAACAACAGGCTATGAGAGATGGAAGGACTTACAGCTTAATTTTGATGCCAACGAAATGCTAAAAGGATGAAAAACATATTATTTTTAATTTTTTTATTTGTTGTTTTTTTTGCAAAAAGTACTTTTGCATTAATTGAAATTGATATAACGAGAGGAAATTTAAATCCACTTCCGATTGCAGTTTCACCCCTTCATGTAGAATCAAAATCATCTGAAATATTGCAAGAAATAAAAGTGGGTTCCGAAATATCAAAAATAATTGAAAATAACCTTTTAAGATCAGGTCTATTTAATCCATTGGAAAAAGATTCTTTTGTTCAGAAACCAGATATAGCTCATCTTAAACCACGCTTTGAGGATTGGAAGTTAATTAAAGCGCAGGCGTTAATTACAGGGAAAGTCAATATTACAAATGATAAATTAAGAATAGAATTTAGATTGTGGGACATATTAGCTGCTAAAGAGCTGATGGCCTTAGCGTTTACTACAGTGCCAAATAATTGGAGAAGAGTAGCGCATATAATTACAGATAAAATTTATAAAAGACTTACTGGAGAAGAGGGATATTTTGATACAAGGATAATTTATGTAGCTGAAAAGGGTCCAAAAAATCAAAGAATAAAAAGATTAGCAATTATGGATCAAGATGGAGCGAATACTAAATATTTAACTTTAGGAAATGAGCTTGTTTTAACTCCAAGATTTAATCCAACAAATCAAATGGTGACCTATATGTCTTATTTTAGAAATTTACCAAGAGTTTATTTATTAGATATTGAAACGGGTGTCCAGGAAGTAGTCGGCGATTTTGCTGGTATGACCTTTGCTCCAAGATTTTCTCCAGACGGAAAAAAAATAATTATGAGTTTTGCAAAAGATGGTAATTCTGACATATTTACAATGGACTTAGAAACAAGAGTAGTTGAAAGAATAACCGAACATCCTGCAATAGATACATCTCCTTCTTATTCTCCAGATGGAAAATATATTTGTTTCAACTCTGACAGAAGCGGATATCAACAAATTTATGTAATGAGAAGCGATGGTTCTGATGTTAAAAGAATTACATTCGGGCAAGGAATATACGGCACACCGGTTTGGTCTCCAAGGGGAGATTTAATAGCTTTTACAAAAATGTACCAAGGTAAATTTTATATTGGAGTTATGAGGACAGACGGATCGGGAGAAAGACTTCTTACTGAAAACTATTATCAGGAGGCCCCATCCTGGTCACCAAATGGGAGAGTTTTAATTTTTTATAGGGAAACGAAATCTGGAAGCCAGGGAGAAGGATTTTCAGCCACATTGTGGTCAATTGATCTAACAGGTTATAATGAGAGATTGATTGAAACTCTAACAGATGCTTCCGACCCATCTTGGTCATCTTTACTGTCAAAGTAGGCATTATTTGATTGAAATTTCACTTGCATCGTGTATCTAGAAATATTAATGTTTGGAATAATTAAGGGGGCCTAAATATGCTTTTAAGATATTCATTAAGAAATATACTATTGATAATAATGGCGGCATTAATATTGTCCGCTTGTGCTGCAAAGACAACAAAAAAGATTGAAACACAAACAACGCAAATTACAGGGGACACTTATACCGGCGATGAAACTGTTAAGTATTTAGCAACGGGAGTTCCGGATAGAGTTTTCTTTGCAACTAATAAATCGGTTTTAACAACAGCATCAAGAGATACATTGAGAAAACAAGCTGCTTGGTTAAGAGAAAACAAAAGTATCAATGTGACGGTCGAAGGTCATGCAGATGAGCGAGGTACTAGAGAGTATAACTTAGCTTTAGGTGAAAGAAGAGCTAATGCTGCAAAGGATTATCTTATGACCTATGGAATATCTGGTAACAGAATTTCTACAATAAGTTATGGAAAAGAAAGACCAGTGAATTCTGGTTCTGGTCCTTTAGCTTGGTCACAAAATAGAAGGTCTGTAACAGTCAAGGCTAACTAATTTTTTTTAATAGAATTCAAAAGACCCTAGAACAATTAATCTAGGGTCTTTATTTTGCCATTATTTTAATTAGTAATTAAAAAATGCATGGATTAGCGAAATACTTAATAAGTATATTTGTAATTATCTTTATCTTAAATATTCAAAATAAATCTTTTAGTGAGGAAAGTGAAATATACGATATATTAAATGTTATACAAAAAGATTTAACAACTTTAGAAAAAGCAGTTTATTCAGGGGATTCTTTTTCTACATCACAATCAAGCAATTCAAATTTATCTCAGGATACGCTCACGAGACATTTATTAAAACTTTCGGAAATTGAACTACAGTTTCAGGAACTTACAAATAAATTTGAAGAAATAAATTTTAAAATTGACAAACTTTCAAATAGAATTTCAAAAAATCAGGCTGACAATCAATTACGATTTCAAGATATAGAAGAAGCTAGATTATCAGGACGGCTTCAACCACTCGGAGTTACAAGCGACAAATCAGAAAATCAACTGCCCGGTTCCTCAGAGGCCCAAGATCTTGGTAGAATTAGCGATGAAGATTTAAAAAATACGCAACAGATACAAATTACTCAATCTGTAGAATCTACCAGCGCTGTTGTAACTGAAAAATATATTAGTGAAGAAAAGATTTTACCTGAAGGAACACCAAAAGAACAATATGATTTTGCGCTTAGCTTTGTAAAAGTTGGCGACTATGAAACTGCAGAAATAGCACTAAAAGAATTTGTTGATACAAATACTAAAGATGAACTTGCTGGTAGTGCACAATATTGGTATGCAGAAACATTTAGAATTAGACAGCTCTATCAAGATGCGGCAACAGCATATTTAGATGGTTACCAAAAATTTCCTAAGAGTTCCAAAGCTCCTATTAATTTATTAAAGCTTGGTGTATCTTTAGTTCAAATTGGAGAAAAAGATCAGGGCTGTTCAATGATTACTGGAGTAAGTAAGCAATATCCAAAAGCAAGTCAATCTGTTCTTCAAAAAGCAAAATATGAAGAAAAAAAATTCGACTGTCCAACAAAAAAAAGTTAAATTTGATAACAAATACCTTAAAGACCTAAAAATTAAAAAGATATATTTAACTTTTAAAAAACAATTATATTTCCAAATTAAAAATGCAAAATTTTGCATTGGTGTATCTGGAGGGCCAGATAGTTTAGCTCTAGCATTTTTAGGTAAAATGTTTTCAAAAGAATTTAATAGTAAATTTATAGCTTTAATAATTGATCATAATTTAAGAAAACAATCTGGAATTGAGGCACGAAAAGTTAAAAAAATTTTAACAGAGCACAAAATTAGAGCCAAGATATTGACTTGGAAAGGCAAAATTCCAAAATCAAATATCCAATTTAATGCTCGTAATATTCGATATTTTTTATTGAACAAGGAATGTAACAAATTAAATATTAAAAATTTAGTTTTGGCTCATCACGAAGGTGATTTGATAGAAAATTTCTTTATAAGATTGTTTAGAGGCAGTGGTTTAAAAGGTTTATCTTCACTAAATATAAAAAGATATTCAGAAGACAATACTTTAAATTTGATTAGACCTTTAATCAATACTAAGAAAAGTGAATTAATTTATATTTCAAAAAAAGTTTTTAAATTTTATTTAACAGATCCATCAAATTTTAAAGAAAAATTTTTACGTACAAGAATTAGAAATTATTTAGATAAATTTAGATTGGATGGATTAGATATTAATAAAGTGAAATTAACCTTAAGTAACTTACAGTCAGCAAATGAATCTATAAATTTTTATAAAGAAAAATCTATCAAAAATTACGCAAGGTATTTACAACGTAAATCATGCTTTGTTAGTTATGATTTATTCAATTATGAGTCTAAAGAGGTTATTTTTAGAACAGTTAGCGACATTATCTCTAAAATTTCTGACAATTATTATCCACCGAGAGGAAAAGATGTTAAAAATTTAATCACTAGAATACAATCAAAAAAATTTAAGAAATCAACTCTTGGCAAATGTATAATTGAAAAAACCCATAACATCTTAATATTTAGAAAAGAATTTGGGAATTAGTTTTAAATTATGTGCTTATTTTATATATTATTGTGTTAGTTAGCCCCTTGTTTAATTTAGAATAAATCTTATTTTAATAGTATAATATTAATATATAGATATTGATTATGAACTTTAGAAATTTGGTGATGTGGGCAATTATAGTTTTCCTGACTATAGGTCTCTATAATATGTTTAAACAGCCACAGAACATCCAGCAAGCAAACGATATATCTTTTTCAGAGTTTTTAAAAGAAGTTGATAATGGCAGGGTGGCAAAGGTTGATATTAAAGGAAATAATATCAGCGGGGTACTTTCAGATGGAAAGAATTTCAAAACTTATGCACCAAACGATCCTAACTTGGTAGAAAAATTATCTAATAAAGGAGTAGGTATTACTGCCTCTCCAACAGAAGATAAAATGCCATCATTACTCGGGGTACTTCTGTCTTGGTTTCCTATGTTGCTTCTAATTGGTGTTTGGATATTTTTCATGCGTCAAATGCAGGGTGGTAGAGGCGGAGCGATGGGCTTTGGAAGATCCAAAGCAAAACTGATGAGTGACTCGAAAAAAAAAGTAACTTTCGATGATGTCGCAGGTGTTGATGAAGCAAAAGAGGAAGTTCAGGAAATTGTAGAATTTTTAAAAGATCCTAGAAAATTTATGAGACTTGGTGGAAAAATACCTAAAGGTGCACTACTTATAGGCCCTCCAGGAACAGGAAAAACTTTATTGGCTAAAGCAATTGCAGGAGAAGCAAATGTTCCATTTTTTACAATATCTGGATCAGATTTTGTTGAAATGTTTGTTGGCGTTGGTGCTTCAAGAGTGAGAGATATGTTTGAACAAGGAAAAAAAAGTGCCCCATGTATAATTTTTGTTGATGAATTAGATGCGGTAGGAAGAAGTAGAGGTGCGGGACTAGGCGGAGGCAATGACGAAAGAGAACAAACTCTTAATCAGATACTGGTAGAAATGGATGGTTTTGAAACAAACGAGGGTGTAGTTATAATTGCAGCAACCAATAGACCTGATGTATTAGATCCAGCGCTACTAAGACCAGGTAGATTTGACAGACAAGTAGTTGTTTCATTGCCTGATATAGTTGGAAGAGAACAAATTCTAAAAATACATGCTAAAAAAATTTCACTAGGACCTGACGTAAAACTAAAAACAATAGCCAGAGGAACACCGGGATTTTCAGGAGCGGATTTGGCCAATTTAGTAAATGAGTCTGCATTATTAGCTGCAAGAACGAATAAAAGAATTGTTACAATGCAGGAATTCGAGGATGCTAAAGATAAAGTTATGATGGGTCCTGAGAGAAAATCAATGGTTATGACTGAAGACGATAAAAAATTAACGGCCTATCATGAAAGTGGGCATGCTATTGTTGCTTTAAACGAAGAAGCATCAGATCCTATACATAAGGCAACGATTATACCTAGAGGAAGGGCTTTAGGTGTTGTTTGGACTTTGCCAGAAAGGGATAAATATTCTCATTCAAGGGAATATTTAGAAGCAAATATATCGAAAGCAATGGGCGGACGGATTGCGGAGGAATTGATTTTTGGTCACAAAAAAGTTACTTCTGGCGCAGCCTCAGATATCCAGATGGCTACTAAACTAGCAAAAGATATGGTGACCAGATTCGGAATGAGCAACGAACTTGGACCTCTAACATATGGAGAAAATGAAGATGAGGTTTTTCTTGGAAGATCGATAACTAGACAACAACATATATCAGAAGAAACTGCAAAAAAAGTGGATGCAGAGATTAAAAAAATAGTAGACGCAGGGTACAAAAGGGCAAAAAAAATATTAACAGAAAAAATAGATGATATGCATAAATTAGCAAAAGCCCTAATATCATATGAGACCTTAACAGGCGACGAGATTACGGATTTAATTTTAAAAAACAAATATCCAAAAAGAGCTGAAGATATAAAAGAGGACGAAAGTAATAAAACTTCCGCACTAGGTTCTTTGGGTTTAAAACCTAAACCTGCACATTAAGAGTTCATAGATGAGAAAATATTACACAAGGGCGTGTAATTTTTGCCATGGAGAGACAGCAAGAAATTTAATTTTAAATAATAAGGCCTTACCTTTAAATTCTAGACAGAATATAGCTTTTGATCAAATAGAAATTTTTCAAAGAAAACAAAATCAAGTTGTTGAAAGCAAATTTTGCTCAATTGCAGAAATTAAAAATTTAGATAAAGAAATATTACTTGAAATAGAAAAGGATATAAAAAATATAACCTTGGAAAGAAAAAGTATATTGGGATTGAAATTTGATACACCTCAAATAATGGGAGCACTCAACATAACACCAGATAGTTTTTCTGATGGAGGATTATTTTTTGAAGAAACAAAGGCATACGAGCAAGCTAAATTAATGATAGATAGTGGAGCCGCAATTATAGATATTGGAGGAGAGTCAACAAGACCAGGATCGAAAACTGTTGATGAAAAAGAAGAGTGGAAAAGAGTAGAAAAAACTATTATTAAATTTAAACAAAATTATCCAAAAGTTCCTTTGTCTTTAGACACACGAAAATCTTATGTTATGAACAAAGGAATTCAAAATGGAGTTAATATTATCAACGATGTATCAGGTTTAAATTTTGACGATAAATCGTTTAATCTTATTAATTCAAAAACAATTCCTTTTATTTTACATCATATGCAAGGGTCTCCTAAAACAATGCAGAACAACCCAACTTACGAAGATGTTTTATTGGATATTTTTGATTTTTTTGAGGAAAAAATTAATTTTTGTTTAAAACATAATTATAAAAAAGAATTGATTGTTCTAGATCCTGGAATTGGATTTGGAAAAAATTTAGATCATAATTTAAGATTAATTTCAAAAATTTCAATTTTTCATAGTTTGGGATGTCCAATTCTCATAGGAACTTCCAGAAAAAGATTTATAGAACATATTGTAACAAAATTTGATACACCCGATCGAACAGGAGGTACATTAGCATCAGTGTTGCATGGACTTTCTCAAGGAGTTCAGATATTCAGAATTCACAATGTTAAAGAAATTAATCAAGGAATATTAGTTTTTAACAAAATAATAAATACCAATTAATTCATGAGCAATAAATATTTTGGAACAGATGGTATTAGAGGTACCGTTAACCAAGGCAATATTACTGGAGAAAAATTCTTTAAGTTTGGTTTAGCATCAGCTACTTATTTTAAAAACCAAAAAAAAACTAAACAAATAGCTATAATAGCTAAAGATACAAGATTATCTGGATATACTTTAGAGCCAGCTTTGGTATCAGGCTTAGTTTCAGGCGGAATGCATGTTTTTACACTGGGACCGTTACCAGCTAATGGACTTGCTATGTTAACAAAATCAATGAAGGCAAATATGGGTATTATGATTACCGCATCCCACAATCCTTATTATGATAATGGTCTTAAATTATTTGGGCCAGATGGTATGAAATTATCAAATCAAATAGAAAATAAAATCGAAAAGCTTATAGATGCGAAAAATACAAAACAACTTACAAATCCCAAATTGTTAGGCAGAGTTAAAAGACTTGAAAATGGCAATGATAAGTATATTGAAATATTAAAAAAAAATTTTCCAAATAATTTTAACTTAAAGGGAACCAAAATAGTTTTAGATTGTGCTAATGGTGCAGGTTATAAAGCTGCCCCTAAATTACTTAATAATCTAGGAGCACAAGTTGTATCAATTGGAATAAAACCCAATGGTTTGAATATTAACGATAAATGTGGATCTACCTATCCATCCAAAATTCAATCAGCTGTAAAAAAATATAAAGCTGATGTTGGCATTTCATTCGATGGTGATGCAGACAGAATTATTATGTGTGATGAAAACGGTAAAATTATAAACGGTGATCAAATTATTGCAATGCTAGCTCGTAGATGGAAATCAAAGAAAATTTTAAAAGGTGGTGTAATTGGAACTTTAATGTCGAACTATGGATTAGAAAATTTTTTGAGAAAAGAAAAGATTAAGTTTTTTAGATCTAAAGTAGGAGACAGATATGTAAAAGAAAAAATGAAAAAATCAAATTTTAATTTGGGTGGCGAACAATCTGGTCATATAATTCTAGGAAAATTCGCAACAACCGGAGATGGTTTGATGGTAGCATTAGAGGTTCTCTTTTCATTAAGAAAAGGAAAAAAAGCTAGTCAATTACTTAATGTTTTTCGACCTTTGCCACAGATATTAGAGAACGTAATGGTAAAAGATAAAAATATAATCAATAAACCTAAATGTAAAAAAGCAATTAAAAAAGCAAATAAATTAATGAACGGATATGGAAGATTATTAATAAGAAAATCAGGCACAGAGCCAAAGATAAGAATTATGGGTGAGTCACATAACAATAATTTAATATTAAAATGTATAAAAATAATTAAGAGCTCGATAAAATAGTGAAACCTAAGTCAAAAGTATTAATAATTGCTGGTTCGGACTGCTCAGGAGGAGCTGGTATACAAGCAGACATTAAAACTGTAACAGCGCTTGGTAGTTATGCGACGACTGCTATAACTGCAGTAACTGCGCAAAATACTAAAGGTGTAAAAAAAATTATCTCAATTCCAACAAGAATTGTTCAAAAACAAATAATAATGATTTTGGATGATATTGGGGCTCATGCTGTAAAAATAGGTATGCTACATAATGCAGACATAATAAAAAGTGTTTGTAAAATTTTAAAAAAATATAAATCAAAAAATGTTGTTCTTGATCCAGTAATGATTGCTAAAGGTGGGGAAAAATTAATTAGTAATAGTTCAATTAAGCATTTAAAAAAACTACTTCTTCCCTTATGTACTCTAGTTACACCGAACATTCCGGAAGCAGAAGTATTAACTGGATATTCTATTTCAAGTAAAGAAGATATGATTAAGGCCGCTAAAAAAATTCTCAATATGGGATCAAAAAATGTGCTATTAAAAGGTGGCCACAGTAAAAGTAAAATGATTTTTGATATTCTAGCATCCAAAAAAGAAATAAAAATTTTTTCAAAAAGAAAAATTAGAACGAAAAATACACATGGAACTGGCTGCACATTATCTTCTGCTCTTGCTACATGTTTATCTCAAAAGAAAAATGTAATTAAATCATGTAAAATATCTCTAAGATATGTAGATAAAGCAATAGCTTCTGCGCCAGGCTATGGAAAAGGTTTCGGACCTTTAAATCATTTAGTTTCATTTAATTTAAGAAATATCAATGTCTAATGTAGCTGTCATAGGTGCCCAATGGGGAGATGAGGGTAAAGGTAAAATTGTTGACTGGCTTTCAGAAAAAGCCGACGTTGTAGTAAGGTTCCAAGGAGGTCATAATGCTGGCCATACACTCGTAATAAATAATAAGACATATAAGCTAAAACTTTTACCCTCAGGGATAGTTAGAAAAAATAAAATTTCTATTATTGGCAATGGCGTAGTTATTGATCCCTGGGCTTTGCTAGATGAAATTGAGCAAATTAAAAATTTGGGAATAAAGATTAATAATGAAAACTTATTTATTGCTGAAAATGCTACGCTAATTTTACCATTTCATAAAGAGTTAGATGAAATAAGAGAAGACTCAAAAAATATAGATAAGATAGGTACTACAAGAAGAGGAATAGGACCGGCCTACGAAGATAAAGTTGGAAGAAGAGGAATTAGAGTTATTGATTTAGCTAACGAAAAAAATTTGTCAAAAAAAATTGACACTATTTTGTTTCATCATAATTCAATAAGAAAGGGGTTAGGAAAAAAAACGGTAGATAAAGAAGCAGTAATGAAAGAGCTCATTAAAATTTCACCTGCAATTTTGAAATTTTCCATACCGGTTTGGAAAAAAATAGAAGAATTAAAGAAAAAAAACAAAACTATACTTTTCGAAGGTGCTCAAGGTATTTTATTGGACGTTGATCATGGCACATATCCTTACGTAACTTCATCAAATACAGTTGCAGGTGCATCATTGGTTGGCTCTGGATGCGGTCTAGCTACTATTAATTACGTTCTTGGGATTGTTAAGGCTTACACTACCAGAGTAGGTGAAGGTCCATTTCCAACGGAATTAAAAAATGAAGTAGGAAAAAAAATTGGTGAAAGAGGAAAAGAATTTGGGACAGTCACTAATAGAAAAAGAAGATGTGGTTGGATTGATGCCGTACTAGTTAAACAATCTTGCATTATATCTGGAATTAATGGAATAGCTTTAACAAAAATAGATGTATTAGATGAATTTAAAGAGTTGTATATATGCGTTGCTTACGAACTTCATGGAAAAGAAATTGATTATTTTCCAAGCGCACTACAGGATCAGATTGAAGTAAAGCCAATTTATAAACGAATGGATGGTTGGTTAAAAAATACAAAAGGTATAAGGAAGTGGGACGATCTTCCCACAAATGCTCAAAAATATATTTCGTTTATTCAAGATTTTTGCGATGTTAAAATATCTAGTATTTCTACTAGCCCAAGCAGAGATGATTCAATTTTAATTGAAGATCCGTTTAAGCACTAACCATCTGGTACTAAATTTTTTAATTTAGCAGCATTCAACATGCATTTTTGAAGTTTATGAAAAGCTTTGTTTTCTATTTGTCTGATTCTTTCTCTACTGATTTTGTATTTCTTACTTAGCACATCCAAAGTAATCGGTTTATCATTCAGCCTTCTTGCATAAAGAATTCCTTTTTCTCTATCATTTAAAACGTGTATAGACTCTTCGAATAAATTTTTTCTTTGACTAAGTTCTTGATTTTGAGAAATTTTCAATTCTTGATCCATGGAATTATCAGTTAACCAATCTTGCCATTCATCTCCATTTTCTCCGACCAAATCATTTAGTGATTTTTCTTGGCTCATAAGTCTTCTATTCATTGATATTACTTCTTCATTACTAACATTGAGACGATCGGCAATTTCATCTACATGCTCTTTATTTAAATCACCTTCAGATTTTGGAGCTATTTGATTTTTTAATTTTTTTAAGTTAAAAAAAAGTTTTTTTTGCGCAGTAGTTGTGCCTATTTTAACTAAACTCCATGATCTTAAAATATACTCTTGTATAGATGCCTTAATCCACCACATAGCATAAGTTGCAAGTCTAAATCCCTTTTCTGGATCAAATTTTTTCACCGCTTTCATTAAACCAACATTTCCTTCTGATACCAATTCACTTACCGGCAAACCATAACCTCGGTATCCCAAGGCAATTTTAGCAACTAGTCTTAGGTGGCTGGTTACAAGTTTTTCTGCAGATTTTAAATTACCTCTATCCCTCCAGCTTTTTGCTAACATATATTCTTCTTTAGCTTCAAGCATTGGAAATTTTTTTATTCGAACAAGATAACCAGATAAGCCTCCATCACTGGATAGGCTTGGGAGATAATAGGTTGCTGTTTTAGTTGTCATAACTTTAATCTGAGTACTATTTAATAAAGTATTTGTCAAAAACAAGGCGTATTATTTGCTGATATTTCTCAGTTTTTTAACCAATTTTGACAAATTTTTTGGCAATGGAATTTCAAAATGAACTTCTTTACTACTTGATGGATGAACAAATCCAAGAGATTTTGCATGTAAAAATTGTCTGTCAATATTTTTTATCATTGAATCTAATTCCATGTCTATCTTTTTAAATTTTTTATTTTTTTTTCGATACAGTTTATCTCCAATTATTGGGTTGCCTTTATAAGTCATATGAACTCTAATTTGATGAGTTCTTCCGGAGTCCAATTTACACTCAATTAAACTCAAGGTTGGGACTTTGTTATTTTGAAAAACTTCCAACGTTTTATAATTTGTAACAGCTGATTTCCCCTTTGTTTGGCTTACCTCCATTAACTGTCTATTTCTATTGCTTCGAGTAATATAATTTTTAATAATTCCTTTTTGAGGTCTTAAAGTTCCCCATACCAAAGCTTCATATTTTCTATTTATCGTATGGTCACTAAATTGTTTTGAAAGATTTATATGTGCTATATCATTTTTTGCAACAACCAAGAGTCCACTTGTGTCCTTGTCCAATCTATGTACGACGCCAGGTCTTAACTCTCCACCAATCGTAGATAAACTTCCCTTACAATAATTGACAAGTGCATTAACTAAAGTATTTTCAGTGTTACCAGCGCCAGGATGCACCACAAGGCCTGCTGGTTTATTGATTATAATTATATCATTGTCCTCAAAGACAATTTCTAAATTATAATCATATGGTTTGATATTAGTTTTTTTTGGTAGAGGAATTTTTATTATAATAGTATCTTTCAAATTAATTTTTTTTGATGGTTCAAAATTAGTTTTATCGTTAACTGTTACGAAACCATCTAGAATTAAATTCTTTATTCTAGTTCGACTAATATCGGTTATTTTAGAACTGATAAAAATATCCAAACGCTTATTTGAATTTTGATCATCTACAAATAACTTAATTATTTTTTTCATTTTTAATTTATAATATCCTAAATTTAGCGTGCTTGTAGTCAATTGGACATAAGCTTTAGAAGCAAGTTAGTCTTGACTCAATTATATATTAGGAGTATTTAGCAAAATAATACTGTTAATATGGTGGGGAATAATGTGAAAATCATTAGCTGTTCTCGCAGCGGTAATAAAGATTAGATCTAAGCCCGAGTACCACCCAGTATAGCCCGCTGTCGAATGAAGGCCGAGAAAAGTCTAATTCTACAATGAAAAATTAGCAGTGGCATTAAATTAACAAATAAAACTAATTTTTAGTTTTATTAAAGTGACGATGCTAAATGCTAATAATATTGAGATTATTAATATTAATTCTAATTTTAAATTTTTCTATAAATAAACTATTTGCCGCCGATATCCCGGTTATAGTTATTGCGCCAAGTAAAAAAGCACAATCTATTTCGACAGTTGGTTCATCGGTGATGGTTTATGATCAAGAATATCTAGATAATAATGAAGATTTTTTTTTAGGGGATATTTTATCGGATGGATCATCAATTAATTTTAATCAGAGTGGTGGCGCAGGAACAATTTCCGGAATTCAATTAAGGGGTTTACCAAAAGCCTACTCAACGGTCTATATTGATGGGGTTAAAATGTCGGACAACTCAACTCCAAAAAACGATTATTATTTTGATGATATCTTGTCTGGTCAAATTTCCAGAGTTGAAATATTGAAAGGTAATCAGAGCTCAGTTTATGGAAGTGGAGCGATGGGTGGTACAATAAATATTACCACTAAAAGAGGTCAACCAGGATTTCAAAAAAACTTTTTTTACAATACTGGATCTCATGGAACCCAAAATTTAGGTTTTTCATTAGGTGGAGCGAATGATGACAGAGATTTTTATATAGGTTTGGAGAGGTATCAAACAGATGGAATTTCACAGATGAGTCATAATGAGGAAGACGATGCATATAAAAATCATACTTTAATTGCAAATTATGGATATAAAATTTCAGATAAAATTGGATTTACAACTAACTACAGATTCGCCAATGCTAGATTAGAATATGATTCTGTAAACAAAGATTATAGAAATGATTGGGATAATTCTCATGAAAAAGAGTCTACTGTTAATTTTGGTTTTTCATATAAACCAAATGTAAAGTTTACAAACAATTTAAATTTTACAAGTGCTTATAACAGCAGAACGGGTAATGATATACAAAGTGCTTATGACAGTAGATTTCAAAAAAATGGTTTCTGGTCATATCGAGACGCCATTAACTATAAAGGAATATACAATTTTAATTTAGACAATAGTGCAGTTTTTGGAATTGAGAAAGAATGGAATGAAATGGACTATGAAAAATACAATGGTCGTGATGATGCCATAGATCGTAGATATGCTGAAGAAGTTGTTTCTCAATATGTTGATTTTCAGTCCAGATTAACAAATAATTTATACGCCACAGCTGGTATAAGATTTGATGATCATACTGCTGCTGGACGCGAGCATAGCGAACGAGTTTCTCTAGCTTATCTTTTTGATGATAAAAATACTAAACTTAAAAGCTCTTATGGTACAGGAATTAAATATCCCTCCCTTTATGAATTTTATAAAAATGAAGGCAGCTCTTCACTGGGAGCCGAGCATGGTAAAAGTTTTGACTTTGGTATGGAAAAATCTTTTCCAGAAAAAGGTATTAGATTTGATATTACTTATTTCAATCATAAATATGAAGATATGATCGAAGGTCAAAAAAGAACTGGCTGGTTGCCTCAAAATGTTTCCGGCACAGTTAGGTCACAAGGTATTGAGTTATTTTCTCAATATAAGTTCAGCAATATATTAAATTTTGATCTGAATTATACTTATAGCTCTACTTACGATGGTGCAGACTTTGACGATCCAGATATGGGTCCTGATAGTAATGGCTTATTCACGAATTCTCAATTAGTTAGAATTCCTAGACATTTCATTAATTTAACCACCAAAGTATCACCAGTAAAAGATTTAAATATTACTTTAAAAACTAAATGGTCAGATGAAATGAGAGATTATGAAAATGTAAATAGTACGGTAAGCGGAGATCAAAGATTAAAATCTTTTTTGGTGAACGATCTAACGGCTGATTATAAATTGGCTAACGGATATAAAGCTTTTTTTAAAATAGATAATATCTTTGATGAAGTTTACAATACTGCTCTCGAATATAATCAAATGGACAGATCTTTTAATTTTGGAATAAAAAGGTCTTATTAGTGAGAAAATTGAATAATTAAGACTAGTTTTAAATAAATTTATGTATTATACGTTTTAAATATGAAAACATTTTTTAAAATTTCGGTAAAAGAAATATTCCCCATTGGTTTAGTTTTGTTATTAGCATTCTCTAGATTGATACCTCATCCACCTAATTTTACTCCAATAGTGGCTGTAGCGATAATGAGTGGTTATTTTTTTAAAAATATAAAATTGTCTTTTGTTGTGTTGCTAATTGCCATGTTATTGGTGGATGTTTTCCTTGGATTTTATAAACACATGTTGTTTGTTTATTTATCATTATTTCTAATAACTTTTATTTTTTTTAAAATATCTGACAAAATAAATTTCAAAAATTTGTTCGTTTTTGGTTTTTTGGGTTCATTAATATTTTATTTGGTTTCTAATTTTGGTGTATGGGCTTCTGGAGTTCTTTCTCCGGTTACTAATCTACCTTATGAAAAAGATTTAAATGGTTTAATAAGCTGTTATTTTTTAGCAATACCCTTTTTTAAGAATACACTTTTCTCCACAGTAATATTTTCTTATGCTGCTTTCCTTGCAAACCATTCTTATAAAAAAATGGAACAAAACAAAATAGCGAGAAAATCTATCAAATAATTTGGCGGGCCGCGAGGGACTCGAACCCCCAACCTCTGCGTCCGAAGCGCAGCGCTCTATCCAATTGAAGCTAGCAGCCCACAAATCTATTATTCGCCAACATTAATTAGCGTACCTTTTTTTCTTGCTCCATAAAAAGCTAAATAGAATATAGAAACAGCTGAAGCAAAGTAAATTAAATTTAATTTTAATGCAGTTAAAATATTTGAATAATTTACAACATTATCTAATAAAATAGACCTTACTTCTTCAAATATATAAACCAAAGGTAAGATCTTAGCCACTACTTGGAGCCAATCCGGCAAAATTGACAATGGATAATAAACACAACCTAAAGGAGCTAATAAAAAAAGCGATGACCAGGCTATGTTTTCAAAAGCAGGACCGTATCTCAAAAGTCCAGAAGTCACTAATAGTCCAAGCGTAATTCCAAAAAGATACAAACTTAAAAAGAGTAAAATTAGTGAAGGACCTAAGGTAAATATAGAAACACCAAAAAAAGGAGTTGCAAGAAGTATGGCAGGTATTATTCCAATTAGCGTTCTTAATAGGGCTGTAGCTGTGAGAGCTATTATGATCTCGCTAACTTTTAATGGAGCAACGAATAAATTGGTAAAATTTCTGCTCCAAATTTCTTCAAGAAATAACATATTGAAGCTGATACTTGAGCGGAATAAAAAATCATAAAGAATAGCTGAACTTAAGATAATACCTACGGTATGGTTATAGAGATCAGTATGTAATGTAAAAAATTTTGAAATAAAACCCCATAGAACTATTTGAATTGTGGGCCAATATATTAAATCTAAAATTCTAGGCAAAGAACCTTTGATTAAATATATGTGGCGCAAAGACAAAGCATACATTCTATGGAATTTCATACTATTCTCTTACAATTTTTAAAAACACTTCTTCTAAATTTTTTCTTCCATGCTTATTTATTAAATCACTACTTGTTCCTCTATCAATTATTTCACCATTTTTCATCATCATTACTTCGTGACAAAGTCTTTCCACTTCATTCATATTATGGGAAGCTAATAAAATAGTTGAACCTTTATTAGAGGCAAAGTCTTCAATAAAGCCTCTAATATAATCACCTACATCAGGGTCAAGGCTAGCAGTTGGTTCATCGAGAAGAAGTATTTCAGGATCATTGATTAAAGCTTTAGCTAAAGAAACTCTATTTTTTTGACCCGAAGAAAGCTCACCAGTTTTTCTCGATCTAAATTCACTTAAATTTAACTTTTTCATTAAATCATAAATTTTTTCTTTTAAATTTTTTACACCATATAACCTGCCATAAACTTTTAAATTTTCTTCAACAGTAAGTTTCTTTGGCAATTCAATATATGGAGAAATAAAATTCATTTTTCCCAATAAACTTGTTCTATTATTTTCAATGTTTTTATGATTAATAATTACGGTTCCTGACGTGGGTTTTATTAAACCTAACATCATACCGATGGTAGTAGATTTTCCACATCCATTTGGTCCAAGAAGACCAATTATTTTACCTTTGTTAATTTTAAAACTTATGTTTTTTACAGCCAAAGCATTTTTAAATTGCTTAGTTAAATTATTAATTTCGATTACAGCATCACTCATTTATATGAAGCTTTCTTTAATCTATCATTGATTGCCAAACCCAAACCTTTGTTAGGTATTTTACTAACAGCTATAGAACTATAGCCTTTTTTTTTTATTAATCTTAAAATACTAAATAAATTTTTAGCAGCTTCTCTCATATTTCCATTTTTAGTTAAAGCAAAGTAATTATTTTTATTTTTCGTTTTGCTCAAAAACTGAAGAAAAGCCTCATTTTTTTTTGGATATTTAGCATTTAGTCTTACTGGTATCCCTGGAGAATAATGAAATCCTAATTGTCCAGGAGATTTAATATTTTTTAAAAAATTTTTTAATTTTAATTTACGATGTAATACTTTTTCTAATTGTTCAATAGTAATTCCTCCTGGTCTTAAAATGGAAATCTTATTGGTTAGGTCCACAATTGTAGATTCAAGTCCTATTTTAGTTTTTCCTCCATCAAGAATTAATTTAATTTTATTTCCAAACTCTTCTTTAACATCATCAAATTTTACGGGACTTAATCTTGTAGAAATGTTTGCACTTGGTGCCGCTAATGGAAAATTTAATTTAGATAATAAATTTTGGGTAATCTTATTTTTTGGAAATCGCACTGCGATAGTTTTTTTATTTGCATTTACATATTTTGATAATTTGGAGTTCTTTTTTTTATTTAGCACAAATGTTAAAGGACCAGGACAAAATTTTCTATACAATTTATTGAAAGTCTCATTTACTATGCAATCTTGTTTTAAATCTTTGATTCTATAATAATGGACAATTAAAGGGTTTTTTAAGGGTCTTTTTTTTAGTGAGAATATTTTTTTTACAGCTTTATTTGAATATGCATTTCCAGCCAAACCATAAACAGTTTCTGTTGGTATAGCGACTATATCATTATTTGTTAGATACTTTTTAGCTCTCTCTATATTTGAATGGATATTTTTCATATATAAATTAATATGGATATAGTATGAATCCTAAAAATATTCCAGCTGATATAAAAAACAAATCAATCGAAGATGCTCAAAAAGAAGTATCAGAAATAATAGAAATATTGGAAAAGGAAGAAAACCTTGAAAATTCACTGGAAAAGTATCATCGTTTAATATTTTTAAATAAATATATTGAACAAAAATTTAAAGATAAATCAAAAAACATATCAAAAAAAGATTTTGAAAATATACAAAATTCCTTATCAAAAAATTAATTATTATGTCAGGATTTCAAAATAAAATCAGACAAATAGCAAAGGATACAGATAAATATCTATATCAATATTTTAAAAAGCAGGATGCCAAATCCTATTTACTCAAACCAATGAAGTATGGTTTATTTTCAGGTGGAAAAGGATTTAGATCGAAAATCATTTTTGATACAGGAAAAATATTTAATATTGATTATAATTTATTAAAAGCTTTAAGTGCGGCAGTAGAATGTGTTCATTCTTATTCTTTAATTCATGACGATTTACCAAGTATGGATGATGATGACATTAGAAGAGGCAAACCTTCTACTCATAAAAAGTTTGGAGAATCTACGGCTATTCTATCAGGCAATTCTTTATTAACTTTAGCTTTTGAAATTCTAAGTGATAAAAAATTAAAATTAAAAAACAAAATTAAAACAGAGTTAATTTATTCTTTATCTATTTGTTCTGGATATTCTGGTATGGCCGGAGGTCAATACTTAGATCTAAATTTCGAACATAAAAAAGTGAACAAATTACAACTAATCGAGATGCAAAATAAAAAAACAGGAAAACTTTTCAGTTTCTGCTGTAGTAGTTCTGCAATAATTAAAGAAAAAAAATTATCTATGAAAAGAGATTTAAGCCAAATAGGATTACAAATAGGCTTACTTTATCAAATAAGTGATGATTTGATTGATGTTAGGGGAAATAGTAATAAGGCTGGCAAACCAACCAAAAGAGATGTTAAAAGAGGTAAGGCAACTTTAGTTAATTTGTTGGGTTATAATAATTTATTAGAATTTACCTATTCTTTAAAAAATAAACTTGTTAATAAAATAAAAAAATATGGTACAAAATCTCGTGATTTATTAGAATCACTTGAATATATAATTCACAGAGAAGTTTAAATGGCAAATTACAAATTATTAAATAATATAAATTATCCATCGGACTTGAAAAAACTAAATGTGAAGGAACTCAAAGAATTAGCAGTAGAACTGAGAACAGAACTAATTGATGTAGTTTCAGAAACAGGTGGTCACTTGGGAGCTGGTCTAGGTGTTGTGGAACTTACAGTAGCCCTTCATTATGTTTTTGATACACCAAAAGACAAATTAGTTTGGGATGTGGGTCATCAATCTTATCCACACAAAATTTTAACAGGAAGAAAAAATGAGATTAGAACTATAAGACAAGGTAATGGTCTTTCAGGTTTTACCAAAAGATCTGAAAGTGAATACGATACATTCGGGGCGGCTCATAGTTCAACTTCAATATCCTCTAGTCTGGGTATAGCTGTGGCAAAAAGTTTATCTAATAATAAAAACAATGTTGTTGCTGTTATAGGAGATGGGGCAATGAGTGCTGGTATGGCCTATGAGGCCATGAATAATGCTGGTGCCACAAAATCAAAATTGGTCGTTATTTTGAATGATAATGATATGTCCATAGCAAGACCTGTAGGGGCTATGAGTTCCTATTTGGCAAGATTATTATCTGGAAAAATTTATTTTAGTTTTAGAAAAATAATCAAGTTAATTACATCTTTTTTTTCAAAACAATTCAGTATTAAGGCGCACAAAGCTGAAGATTTTCTAAAGAATATGGTAACAGGTGGGACTTTATTTAGTGAACTTGGTTTTTATTATATCGGCCCAATTGATGGACATAATTTGGAAGCATTATTGCCAGTACTAAAAAATGTTAAAAATTCCAAACATAATGGACCTATTTTGATACATATAGTTACCAAAAAAGGTAAGGGATATGAACCTGCGGAAAAGGCAAGTGATAAATATCATGGTGTTAGTAAATTTGATGTAATTACTGGAAAACAAAAAAAATCGTCCTCGAAAGTTCCTTCCTACACAAAGGTTTTTGCAAATACTTTAATTCAACATGCTGAAAAAGATACTAAGATAATTGGAATAACAGCAGCAATGCCATCGGGTACTGGAATGGACTTATTTGGTAAAAAATTTCCAGACAGAATGTTTGATGTTGGTATTGCTGAACAACACGCCGTAACATTTGCAGCTGGTTTGGCGACCGAAGATTACAAACCTTATGTGGCTATTTATTCAACGTTTCTTCAGAGGGCTTATGATCAAGTTGTTCATGATGTCGCAATTCAAAGTTTACCTGTTAGATTTGCTATAGATAGAGCTGGATTAGTTGGATCAGATGGCCCTACTCATGCCGGATCATTCGATATTACATATCTATCAACATTGCCCAATTTTATTGTAATGGCAGCCAGCGATGAAGCAGAATTGGTTAGAATGATTAATACTTCAACAACTATAAACAATAAACCTAGTGCTTTCAGATATCCTAGAGGAAATGGTTTAGGTGTAACTCTACCGGAAATCACCGAAATAATTTCTATTGGCAAAGGAAGGATTTTAAAAGAAGGAAAAAATGTTGCAATTGTAAGCTTAGGAGCAAGATTACAAGAATGTTTAATAGCATCCGAATCACTCAATCGAAAAGGAATTTCAGTTACGGTCGCAGACATGAGATTTGCAAAACCTATTGATCAGGATTTAATTTTGGATTTGTGTTCAAAGCATGAGGCACTAATAACTATTGAAGAAGGTTCCATTGGTGGATTTGGATCTCATACAATGCAATTTTTGTCGAGCAGGGGGATATTAGATAAAGGAATAAAATTGAGATCTATGATTTTACCAGATATTTTTATTGATCAAGATACACCAGAAAATATGTACAAGAAAGCCGGGTTGGACTCTATATCTATTGAAGAAAAAGTTCTAGAAGCTCTGAAATCTAATGTTCTCTTATCTAAAACAAAATCAGTGAGTTAAATTTATTTACACTGAGCTTTATTCATTAGATAATGATCTAGTAATACACAATTCATCATAGCCTCACCAATAGGAACGGCTCTTATTCCAACACATGGGTCATGTCTGCCTTTAACAGAAATTTCAGTATTTTTTCCTTTTTTGTTTATCGTTTTTCTACTCAATAATATAGAAGAAGTTGGTTTGACCACAAAAGATGCAATTATATCTTGGCCAGATGAAATTCCTCCCAATATTCCTCCTGCATTATTGGATTTAAAGAATATTTTTTTTCCTTTTTGTCTAATTTCATCAGAATTCTCCAGCCCGCTTAATAAAGCAGAATACATTCCAGATCCAATGTTTACCCCTTTTACCGCGTTTATACTCATTAAAGCAGCTGTAATATCCGCATCCAATTTTGAATAAATAGGTGCGCCCAAACCTATTGGGATACCAGATGCTCTAATTTCGATAATTGCACCACATGATGAGCCAGATTTTCGAACACCCAAAAGATACTTTTCCCACAATTTTGTTACTGACTTGTCAGGACAGAAAAAGGAGTTTTTTTGAATTTCTTTATCTTTCCAATTCTTAATGTTGCACCCTAGCAAACCTAACTGGATAACCGCACCAATAACTTTAAATTTTTTTCCAATTTTGTTTTGTAAAACTTTCTTTGCTATTGCTCCTGCGGCAACTCTTGAAGCAGTTTCTCTAGCAGATTGTCTTCCCCCGCCTCTGTAATCCCTAATTCCGTATTTTTTAAAATAAGTGTAGTCAGCATGACCTGGTCTGAATTTATCTTTAATAGTTTCATAATCCCTTGATTTTGCATCTTCGTTATAAATAATCATAGAAATGGGTGTTCCCGTGGTTTTGCCTTGAAAAATACCAGATAAAATTTCCACTTCATCAGATTCTTTTCTCTGAGATGTGAACTTTGATTTTCCAGGGCGTCTTCGGTTCATATCTTTTTGTATATCTTTTTGTGATAAGGCAATATTTGGTGGACAACCATCTACTACACATCCAATAGCAGGGCCATGGGATTCACCCCATGTTGTAAAACGAAACATCTTTCCAAAAGTATTAAATGACATTAAATTATATTATATAGAATATTTTGACTATTTTATGAATCAAAAAAACTCATTAGGCTTAAATTCCTGCTTCATGGACTTAAATAATCCTTTTGAATTGTTTAAATCTTGGATGACTGAGGCTGAAAAAAAAGAATCTAGAGATCCAACAGCTTCATCTTTGGCAACAGCAAACAAAGAAGGCCAACCAAATGTAAGAATGGTACTCTTAAAAGGCATAAGTTCTAAAGGGTTCGTTTTCTATACCAATTTAAATAGTCAAAAGAGCCATGATCTTAAGAAAAATCCGAAAGCAGCAATGTGCTTTCATTGGAAGAGTTTTAACAGACAAATTAGAATTTTGGGAAGTGTAACTCAAGTTGACGAAGAAGAAGCTGATCATTATTTTAATAGCAGATCCTATGAAAGTAGAATTAGTGCTTGGGCTTCGGATCAGTCAGATACAATGAGAGAAAGGTCTGAGCTTTTAAAAAAAATAGAAGATTATAAAACAAAATATAAAAATGAAAATAATGTACCTAGGCCACCTCATTGGTCAGGATGGTGTTTAAGACCTTCATCTATTGAGTTTTGGCTGCACAGAGACAACAGAATTCATGAAAGGCTTAGATATAACAAAACTCCTAATGGATGGGAAAAAGAAATTTTATATCCTTAAAAAGATCTTTCCAAACTGAAAGAAGTTAAATTTTCTAATATATTTTTTCCCCTAGAAGGTTTGAATATGCTCAAAGAGCTTGAAGCTAAATTTACAAAATATTCTGCTTTTTTATAACATTGGTCAACAATGTTATACTTTGAAATTAATTTTAATATTATCTTAAAATCTTCTTCATTTCTCTTAGTTTGTTTAAATATTTTTTTTAAAAATTCTTTTTCATTGATATTAGACTGTTGATAAACAAGTATTGCTGGTAATGTTACTTTTCCTTCAAAAAAATCCTTACCAATTTTTTTTCCAAATAAGTTCAAATTTGAATTGTAATCCAATGTGTCGTCAGCTATTTGAAAAGTAAGTCCCAAATTTTTTCCATAAAATTGTAAAGCATCTTTTTCTTTGTCGTTTTTATTTGTAATTATTCCTCCAACTTTTGTTGCTGCAGCAAAAAGAGAAGCAGTTTTTGAACTTATTATTTTTAAATAAATTTCTTCCAACATATCAATTTCACCCTTATGCTGTAATTGTAACACTTCACCTTGAGCAATTTTCGATGAGGTTGAAGATAAAAGTTTTAATACTTCATAGTCGTTGTCTTCAACCATGATTTCGAAACATCTACTTAATAAATAATCTCCTACCAATATAGAAGATTGGTTACCCCAAATTTTATTTGCTGTTTTCTTTCCTCTTCTAACCACACTTTTGTCAATAACATCATCATGTAAAAGAGTTGCACTGTGAATCAATTCAACGCAGGCAGCTAGATTTATATCTCTAAGACCTTTTGAGTATCCACAAAGTTCAGAACATCCCAAAGTTAAAAGAGCTCTAATTCTTTTGCCCCCCGAATTTAAGTGGTGAACAACCATTTGACCAATCAAATTAACATCGCTTTCTAATCTTGAGTTTATTTTATCCTCAACTAGAGAGATTTTTTGATATACCGAAGATCTCAAATCATTATAAGCATTGTTAACTTTTCTTTTTAGCTGAATTACAGTACCCATATATTCAATAAAAATAATACATTAAAAAATATTTATTTACATCGTAATTGACGCACCTTGTTTGCTTCAACCACAGGTAGCTTTATGCTTTACTTAAAACTTAAAAGGTTTTAAAAAATGGTATATTAAACAATCATTCATAATTAGCATGTTTTCATTTTTTAAAAAAATCATATTAGGCATATTCTTATATTTTAAAGACAAAAGAACTGTCTCCCACATTAGATTAACCGGCGTCATTGGAAATATTGGAAAATTTAAACAGGGAATAGATTTTTCCAGTCAGCAAGAAATAATCAAAAAAGCTTTTTCAGTTGAAAAGATTGAAGCAGTGGTTATCTCAATAAATTCACCAGGAGGCTCTCCTGTTCAATCACATCTGATTTATAGCTATGTTAGAAAAATGGCCAAAGAAAAAAATGTCAAAGTGTTAGTTTTTGCCGAAGATGTAGCAGCATCAGGAGGATATTTAATTGCATGTGCTGGAGATGAAATTTATGCTAATTCAAGTTCAATTATTGGTTCCATAGGAGTTATTTATTCTTCTTTTGGATTACAAGAACTAATTAAGAAAGCAGGAATTCAAAGAAGAATATACACTGCGGGCAAAAATAAAAGTACTCTTGATCCATTTGTTGATGAAAAAGAAGAAGATATAGAAAGGTTAAAGAAAATTCAGTTAGATCTTCATGCTGATTTTATCAAGGTGGTAGAAGAAAGTAGATCATCTAAACTAAAAAAGAAAGAAAACACAGATCTTTTTACGGGCGAGTTTTGGTCAGGTTCTAAGTCAAAAGAACTAGGTCTGATTGATGGCTTAGGTAATGCAGATGAAATACTTAAAGAAAAATTTGGTGAAGACGTTGTCATCAAAAAATTTGAAAAACCAAAAGGTTGGCTTAGCAAAAAAATATCTGGAGGTAGTGAAAATCAAATTGAAACATTGGTTCAGTTGTTAGAAGAAAGATCTATTTGGCAGAAATATGGTCTTTAATGAAAAAAAAAACAAATAAAAAAAAACAAATAAAAAAAAAAAATATATCAGTCCAGAAATTCCAAGATACAATATTAAATTTACAAAAATATTGGGGCAACTATGGATGCGTAATTTTGCAGCCGTATGATATGGAGGTTGGAGCTGGAACCTTTCATCCTGCAACAACCTTAAGATCTCTGGGAACAAAACCTTGGCGAGCGGCTTATGTACAACCTTCGAGACGTCCATCAGACGGAAGATATGGTGATAATCCAAATAAATTACAACATTATTATCAATTTCAAGTACTCATTAAACCTTCGCCCAAGGAAATAAAAAAACTTTATTTAAAAAGTTTATCAACTATTGGAATAAATTATAAAGATCATGACATTAGATTTGTTGAAGATGATTGGGAAAGTCCAACTTTAGGTGCGGCAGGACTTGGATGGGAGGTTTGGTGCGATGGTATGGAAATTACTCAATTTACTTACTTTCAGCAAATGGCTGGCATTGAATGCAAACCAGTATCTGTTGAATTAACTTATGGATTAGAACGAATATGCATGTTTACACAAAAAAAAAATAATGTATTTGACCTACTGTGGAATGACTCTGGAATAAAATATAAAGATGTTTTTTATCAATCAGAAAAAGAATTTTCAGCATATAATTTTGAACACGCCAATACAGATTTTCTGTTCAAGATTTTTGAAATGGTAGAAACCGAATGTAAATCTTTACTAGATAAAAAATTGTCATTACCAGCTTACGACCAATGTTTAAAAGCTAGCCATGTTTTTAACCTATTAGATTCCAGAGGTGTTATTGGTGTGGCACAAAGAGCCGTCTATATTTCAAGAATTAGAGATTTGGTTAAACGAGCAGGATCTGTTTGGTTAGAAACCCAAACATAACCGATGTCAGAACTATTCTTAGAGTTGTTTAGTGAGGAAATACCTTCTGGATTACAAAAAAATGCCAGAGAGGGTATACTAAAACTTTTTACAGAAAGTTTTTCTAAACTAAATATCAATTTTAAGTCAAACAAATCTTATTCCACACCAAAAAGATTAGTTTTTTTCTTTGAAGGAATATCAGAAAAAATTGAGAAAAAAGGAATAACCATTAAAGGTCCTAAAGTTGATGCTCCCACTATTGCTTTGGATGGTTTTTTAAAATCAAATAATCTAGATCGTGCAGAAGTTTTTGAACAGAACACAGAAAAAGGTAGGTTTTTTTTTGCTAAAATAAGTCCAAAAATTATCCTTGTTAAGCAGGAGCTGGCTAAAATAATTCCAGATATTTTAAATAAATATTCTTGGAAAAAATCCATGAGATGGGCAGATCATAGTTTAACTTGGGGAAGACCATTAAAATCAATTTTAGCCTTACTTGATAATCAGGTAATTCAATTTAGTTTTCATCATTTACTAAGCAATAATCTTACATTTTCAGATGAAATTATTGAGGAAGGACAAAAAAAAATAAAAAGTTTTAAATCTTACTTAAAATTATTAGACCGCAGAAAAATCATTTTAGATCAGAATCTCAGAAAGCAACTAATCGTAAAACAAATAGATAAAGTTTGCAGGACAAGGAAGTTAAAAAAAAAATTAAATGAAAAATTATTAGATGAAGTAGTTGATCTTGTTGAAAAACCAAATATTCTGGTAGGCAAATTTGACATATCTTTTTTAAATATACCAAAAGAAATATTGATCACTTCCATGCAGCAGCATCAAAAATATTTTCCTCTATTTAATCAGGAAGACAATTTAACCAATGCTTTTATTATTGTAACAAATTTAGAAGATAAAAAAGGACTTGTTAAGATTGGAAATGAAAGAGTAATTTCGGCTAGATTATCAGATGCAAAATTTTTTTGGGAAAAAAATAAAGCTCAAAGTTTAGTTAAACAAGTTGGCAACCTTAAATCAATTAATTTTTTTTCAAAATTAGGAACCATGTTTCATAAAGTTCAAAGAATTAAAAAACTTGGGACAATGATTGCCGATCAACTTAATTTAAATAAAGAAAAAGTAGAAATTTCAGCTTCGATTTGTAAAGTAGATCTTCTTTCAGATTTAGTTGGTGAATATCCTGAACTCCAAGGTATTCTAGGCAGCTATTTTGCTAGCGCCCAAGGATTTGATGACGACATTTCTATAGCAATTATGGAGCATTATCTTCCTTTAGGATTAGATAGCAAAATACCCAAGAAACCCATTAGTGTTGCCGTTTCTATTATAGATAAAATAGATACTCTTGTTGGTTTTTTTGGAATTGGAGAAAAACCCACAGGTTCCAAAGACCCTTTTGCATTGAGGAGAACCGCTTATGGACTTTTGAGGATTATCATCGAGAATAATTTGTCTATTCAATTAAAAAACTTAATAAATTATTCAAATACTCTTTACCTAGAGCAGGGTTTCAAATTTCCAAATCAATTAAACATAAATGCAATAACTAATTTTTTGAGAAATAGATTGAGAAATTATCTTAAAGTAAAAAATGTAAGATATGATATTATTGAAGCCGCTGTATCCTCACAAGTTTCCGGCGATTTTGTTTCATTATATAAAAAATGTTTAACTCTTAATGAATATTTGAAAAAAGATTTGGGAAAAAATATATTGACGACCTACAAAAGAGTATCAAGTATTTTGGATCAAGAAAAGAAAACAGTTAATTTAAAAATTACAGGAGAACCCAATTCGATTTTATTTAATAAAGATGAAGAAAAACTTCTTTTTAATCAAATAAATGAAGTAAGGAAATATTTTTCTAGCGTGATAAAAAATGAAAATTACGAAAAAACATTGGAGATCTTGTCCAGTGCAAAAAAAACTACAGATAATTTTTTTGAAAATGTTGTAGTTAACGATAAAAATGAAAATATGAAGAAAAATAGGCTCGAATTATTAGAAATGTTTTGTAACACTTTTGATAATTTCATTGATTTTTCTAAGATAGAAGGAGCATAGTTGAAGAAGTTTATATTTAATTTCAGCAACAAAAAACCAAAGAAAAACTTTAATGCCAAAAACGTCTTAGGTGGCAAAGGAGCCAATTTAGCTGAAATGGAAAGATTAGGTCTTCCCGTTCCTCCTGGATTTACAATTTCTACAAAAGTATGTGATTTGTTTTATAAGAACAAAAAAAAATTACCATCTTTTATTATTAAACTAATAAAAAAAGAATTAAAACTAATTGAGAAATCATCAAAAAAAAAATTTGGAGATTTAAATAACCCTTTGCTTGTTTCTGTTCGTTCCGGCGCAAAAGTTTCGATGCCAGGAATGATGGATACTATTTTAAATTTAGGACTTAACGATAAAACTGTTTTGGCTTTGATAAACAAAACATCTAACCCAAGATTTGTGCAGGATAGTTACAGAAGATTTATACAAATGTATGGTTCGGTGGTCTTAAATATAAAAAGTTATCATTTTGAAGAATTAATTGAAAATTATAAATTTACCAAAGGTGTCATTGCGGATATAGATTTAGATGAAAACGACTGGAGTGGACTAATTAATAATTTCAAAGATTTGATTAAAAAAGAAACAAAAAAAGATTTTCCGCAAGATGTTTTAGAACAGCTATACGGTGCAATTAGTGCTGTTTTTTTGTCTTGGGAAAGTAAAAGAGCTAAAGTTTATAGAAGACTTCACCATATTTCTGAAGATTGGGGGACAGCAGTAAATATACAGTTAATGGTTTTTGGGAACATGGGCAAAGATTCAGCAACAGGGGTTGTTTTTACTAGAAATCCTTCAACCGGTGAAAAATTTTTATTTGGAGAATATTTAATTAATGCTCAGGGCGAGGATATTGTTGCAGGTACTAGAACCCCTCTACACATAACAAAAAAAGCAAGAATTAAAGATAAAGTCAAAGAACCTTCCATGGAAGAGTCCATGATCAAAGTTTACTTACAACTTAAAAAAATTCTCTTCCGTTTAGAAAAACACTACAAAGATATGCAAGATGTAGAATTTACAGTTGAAAATAATAAACTTTGGATGCTTCAAACAAGATCGGGAAAACGAACAGCCAAATCTGCAATTAAAATTGCTGTAGATATGGTCAAAGAAAAACTAATTTCAAAAAAAGAAGCGGTTCTGAGAATTGATCCCAATACTTTGGATACATTATTACACCCAACACTTGACAAAAAAGTAAATAAAAAAATTATTGCTTCAGGCTTACCTGCTTCTCCAGGTGCCGCAAGTGGTAAAGTAGTTTTTTCTGCCGATGAAGCTGAAAGATTAAATGAAATGATGCAAAACTCTATTTTGGTTAGAACAGAAACATCCCCCGAAGATATTCACGGCATGCATGCCGCTAAAGGTATTTTAACTTCTAGAGGAGGCATGACAAGTCACGCAGCAGTAGTTGCAAGAGGAATGGGTAGACCATGTGTGTCAGGTTCAACCAAAATTAACATCGATTATGTAAATAAAATATTCAGGGCAGACGATATTACTGTTAAAGAGGGAGATATAATCACAATCGATGGTTCAAGCGGTGAAATAATTTCAGGTGAAGTTCCAACTGTTAAACCAGAAATGTCTGGTGATTTTTCTAAATTAATGAGCTGGGCTGACTCCTTTAGAAAACTTAAAGTTAGAACAAATTCAGAAACTCCCCTTGACACAAAGACAGCAAGAGAATTTGGAGCAGAAGGCATTGGCTTGTGTAGAACAGAGCATATGTTTTTTGACGAAGAAAGAATTATTTCAGTGAGACAAATGATACTTTCTAAAACAACGGAGGATCGTGAAGAAGCTTTAAAAAAACTTCTTCCTTATCAAAAAAATGATTTTATAGAAATTTTTAAAATTATGAATGGTTTACCTGTGACAGTTAGATTGTTGGACCCTCCTTTACACGAGTTTTTACCAAAAACTGATAAAGATATCGATGATATTGCTAAGAAATTAAACTTAACAGAGAAAGATATAAAATCTAGAATTGTTGAGCTTCACGAACAAAATCCTATGTTGGGACATAGAGGGTGTAGACTTGGTATTTCTTTTCCAGAAATTTACCATATGCAATGTGAGGCAATTTTTGAGGCGTTAGCTGAATGTAAAAAACAAAAAGTAAAATTAGTTATACCTGAAATAATGATTCCTTTGATTTCAACTGCGACTGAAATTAAAATACTTAGAAACCTTGTAGAAAAAACAGCAAAAGAAGTTCAAAAAAAACATTCAATCAAAATAAAATATTATGTTGGCACAATGATTGAACTTCCTAGAGCAGCCTTAAGAGCAAAAGATATAGCTAAATTTGCTGACTTTTTTAGTTTCGGAACTAATGATTTAACGCAGACAACATTCGGCATAAGCAGAGATGATTCTGGTAAATTTTTAAATGATTATGTAGAAAATAAAATATTCAACAAAGATCCATTTGTTAGCATTGACGAAAGAGGAGTAGGAGAATTAATTAAAATTGCAGTTGAACGTGGAAGGATGCAAAAAAGATCTCTTAAACTAGGTATTTGTGGAGAACATGGGGGCGATCCTTCAAGTGTAGAATTTTGTGCTAGGGCTGGACTTAATTATGTTTCCTGTTCACCTTATAGAGTTCCTGTTGCTAGATTGGCAGCAGCACAAGCCTATCTGAAGAAAAAAAAATAATTTTTTTAAATTTCTAACTTAAAATTTACAGCTGGAACACTATGAGTAATCTGTCCCACAGATATTCTTTTTACTCCAGTTGAGGCAATTTTTCTTACATTTTTTAGTGTGATACCGCCTGAAGCTTCCGTTTCATAGAACTTATAGGATAGTTTGATACCTCTTCTAAGATTAGTGGGACTCATATTATCAAATAAGACCCTGTCAAATTTTAAACTCGTGATTTTTTTAAGCTGGTTAAGGTTGTCCACTTCTACAGTAATTTTTTTTCCTTTTTTATTTCTAATAGCTTTTTTGACTAATTTACGGATATCTCCTTCTATAGCGATATGATTATCTTTTATTAAAATTTCATCACTAAGATTAAATCTATGATTAAGTCCTCCTCCCAATCTAACTCCATATTTTTGTATTAATCTTAAATTTGGTGAAGTTTTTCTGGTACAACAAATTTTACAAGATTTTCCCTTTACTTTACTAACGAATTTGTTTGTTATTGTTGCTACTCCCGAAATTAAGCTTAAAAAATTAAGAGCTACTCTTTCGCTTTTTAGAATTTCCT
>AZYC01000004.1 GCA_000513075.1 alpha proteobacterium SCGC AAA288-G21
TCTCACTTTATCTTGTAAGAACCACGATGATAAAAGTTGGTGCGTCAATTGAAAAAGAAGTTCAACAAAATTTGATCGAAGCAATAATAAAATCAGACACACAGGTAATTGAAAATAAACATTCTGGAAAATTTATGTCAAATGTGACATTTGATGCTGCACTAATTATTCAATTGGTAAGCACATCACTATTGAGTTTAATAAAAGACGGTTTAACTTTAATCGCTTTGTTAAGTTTGATGTTTTATCAAAATTGGAAGCTTTCTTTACTTGCGATTATAATGATTCCACTCGCAGCATTTGCAGCAAAATCTCTAGGAAAAAGAATGGGCAAAATAACAACTGAACTTCAAATAAAAGTAGGAATGATCACATCTTATTTTTTGGATATATTAAAAAATTCCAAAATAATCAAAACTTATCAAAAAGAACCATTTGAATTTGCAAGGGCAGATATGTTTTTAGAAGGGTTAAAAGAAAAAGGTCAAAAAATGGGAATCATTCTTGTTAGAGCCACCCCAATTATGGAGATTTTGACTGGATTTATGATAGCAGGTTTAATTTATTGCTCCGCTATAATGGTCAATAACGGTACTCTTGAAATAAACAATTTTTTTTCCTTTCTTGCGGCAATGATGTTGTCTTATCAGCCTGTGAGATCCTTAGCCACACTTAACATGGGTGTACAGCATGGCTTGTCTGGAGCTAGAAGAGTTTACGAAATTATTGATCTAAAAAGAAAAATTGACGAAAATATAAATGCCAAAGATTTGGTAATTGATAAAGCAAAAATCGAATACAAAGATGTAAGTTTTGCCTATGATGGTGAAAAAGAAGTATTAAAATCTGTAAATCTCAAAATGGAAGGCGGAGATGTCATTGCTTTGGTTGGTCACAGCGGAGCTGGAAAAACCACCATAATGAATTTGATCCCAAGATTTTATAACGCATCAAGTGGTGAAATACTGATTGATAATCAATCAATATATAAAATATCTTTATTTTCCTTAAGAAAAAATATTTCTTTAGTCAGTCAAGATATTACATTATTTGATGATACAGTTTTAGCAAATATAGCTTACGCAAATTCTGAGGCATCGAAAGAAAAGATACTCGAAGCGAGTAAATTTTCTGCTACACATGACTTTGTAGAACGGTTACCAGAAAAATACGATACACTAATAGGAGAAAACGGTGTTCGATTATCTGGTGGTGAAAAACAAAGAATATCCATTGCAAGAGCCATTCTTAAGAATGCGCCAATTATTTTACTTGATGAAGCTACTTCATCATTGGATGCTGATACTGAGCACAAAATACAGGAAGCAATAATGTATCTAACAAAGAATAAAACAACTATTATTATAGCCCATAGACTTTCTACTGTATTGAGAGCAAATAAAATTTTTATAATCGAAAATGGCAGAGTTGCAGCTGAAGGAAACCATGATTCTCTTCTAAAAAATTCAGAAATTTATAAAAACTTTTATAATAAACAATTAAGACCTAACTAATTAATGCTAATATTATATAGGTTGATAGTAAATGTAGTTTATTTTTTTGCTCCAATTATTCTTAAAATAAGAATCTATAAAAAAAAAGAAGATAAAAATAGATATACAGAAAAATTATCTATAATAAAAACAAAGAAACCACGAGGTAAGCTTATATGGTTTCATGCTGCTAGCGTAGGAGAACTAATGAGCATCTTGCCTCTTTTAGAAAAGATTGAAAAAATTAAAGAAATTAAATCAATTCTTTTGACAACAAATACTCTAAGTTCATCAAAAATATTTAAAAAAAAAATAAAATCAAAAAAAATAATTCATCAATTTTTTCCCTTTGATAAAGATATTTTTACAAAAAAATTCCTTAGTCATTGGCTTCCGGACTTAGTCATTTTTGTTGACTCAGAAATTTGGCCAAATTTTATTTTTAACATTAAGAACAAAAAGATTCCTTTAATTTTATTAAATGCAAGAATTACAACCAAAACTTATTTACGATGGAAAAAAATTTCTAATTTTGCAAAATCAATTTTTAGCAGTTTTGATATATGCTTGTGTCAAAATAAAGAAACAGAAAAATATTTAAAGAATTTGGGTGCAAAAAAAATTAAAAATTTAGGAAATTTAAAATTCTCAAAATCAAAATTTATTTCATCAAGCAAACTTAACAAAAATATCTTAAAAATATTTCAATATAAAAAAATATGGTGTGCTACCAGTACACACAATGGTGAAGAAGTTTTTTGTGGCAAAATACATATTGAATTAAAAAAAAGATTAAAAAATGTTATATTAATAATAATACCAAGACATATTCATCGAAGTCATGAAATAGTTAAAGAATTAAATGAGATGAATTTAAAAACACATTTGCATACAAGTAAATCAAAATTCAATCGTGATACTGATATATATCTTGTGGATACTTTCGGAGAAACGCAAAAGTTTTTTAATATTTCTAAATCTGTTTTTTTAGGTGGATCATTAATTAATCATGGTGGTCAAAATCCAATCGAACCTACTAGAATGGGTTGCTCAATTTACCATGGCCCACATATAAACAATTTTAAAGAAGTTTACTCATATTTAGATTCTCATAATATTTCAAAAGAAATTAATACTATTAACAATCTAAAAAGATTTTTATTAAAAGACCTGAGCTCAAAACAGAAAAGAAGCATAAAATTAAAGAAAAAAATAAATTTTATGGGCCAATCAATATTGAAAAATATATATTTAGAAATAAAAAAATTTATCATAAGTAATAAATGAAAATTTATAAACCAAGATTTTGGGACAGTAGGAAATTTTCAATTTGGCCGTATGTTTTTTTTCCTTTTTCTATAATTGTCAATTTGATTGGCCTAGCAAAATTTAAATATTCAAAAAGAGAAAATTTTGACATTCCAATAATCTTAGTTGGAAATATTTATCTAGGTGGAACAGGTAAAACACCTCTTTGTATAGAAATATTTCAAATACTTAGGTCACTAAAATTAAATCCAGCATTTATAAAAAAACACCATGAAAAATATGCTGATGAAACAAAATTGTTAGAAAATATTGGTAAAGTATTTTCAAATAAACAAAGATCAGAGGCAGTAAAGTCGTTGATTAGTAATAATTTTAAAATGGCTATTTTTGATGATGGTTTTCAAGATCCAGGTGTAAAAAGTGATATATCTATAATTTGTTTTAATGAAAAACAGTGGATTGGAAATGGTTTTGTAATTCCTTCAGGACCACTGAGAGAAAAACTTAATGCATTAAAAAGATGCAACTATGTATTTATTAATGGAAACCAAAATTTGGAATTTGAAAAAACTATAAATAAATTTAATCCTGAAATTAAAGTTTTTTATACTCAATATAAACTGACAAATTTAGATGATGTAATAAATAGAAAAGTTTTAGCATTTGCAGGTATAGGAAACCCTGAAAATTTTTTTGATCTTTTGAAAAATAATAATATAGAAATAATAGAAACTTTAAAATTTCCTGATCATTATAATTTTAAAAAAATAGATATTACAAAACTGAACAAAAGAGCTAGAGAGTTGGATGCATGTTTGGTAACTACCGAGAAAGATTATTTTAGACTAAGTAATGAAGATAAAAAAAATATTAAATATTTAAAATTCGAATTACTTATTAATAAAAAAGAAGAATTTATTAATGAATTAAAAAAAATTATATGAAAATCATTAAATATTTTTTACAATTTATAATAGTTTCATCGTTATTTATGACTTTTAAAATTATTGGACATCGAAATGCATCCTTTATGGGAAGCAATCTTGCCAAAATATTAGGTCCATTACTTAGATCAAAAAAGATTATAGAAAAAAACTTAATGATTTGTTTTAAAAAAATTGACCAAAAAGAAATTAAAAAAATATCTCTTGGTATGTGGAACAATATTGGCAGGACTTTTTCTGAATATGTTTTTTTGAATAATTTTCAAAAAAATCATAACCATTTAATAAAATTAAATGGAACGGAATATTTGGATGAAATTAAAAATAGCAATAAACCCGTAGTTTTTGTATCAGGTCATTTCTCAAATTTTGAATTGTTAGGAATCAAATTGAATCGATATGGAATTAGATTTTGTGCAATCTATCGACCTCTAAATAATATTTTTTTAAATCCAATCATGGAATACCTGAGATTAAAATATATATGTCCTATAATGATTAAAAAAGGAAGATCGAATATCAGAGAACTATTAAATAAAATCAAAAGTGGATATTCGGTAATTATAATAGTCGATCAAAGAACTAGCGAAGGAAAAAAAATTGAATTTTTCAATTGTCCTGCATTAACAACAACTATCCCGGCCCAAATATCACTCAAATATAACTGCAAAATTGTACCTCTGCGTATGGAAAGATTGTCATATAATAATTTTGAAATGACAGTTTACAAACCTCTTGAATATAAAAAATCTGACAATTATGAGAAAGACACTTACAACCTTACATTACAAGTTAATAAACAGCTTGAAAAAATGATTTTAAAGAGACCTGAACAATGGCTTTGGTCACACAACCGTTGGAAATAAATTTGTAAATTATCATTTTTTTAATTCTTCAAATCGTATTTGTGCTTCTTTAGGTGAAAAATAGGCTTCTTGTAAATCAACATTCCAATAGGTAAGTTTATCCAAAGGAATTTTTTTTTCCGAGACAGCACAAATCACGTAATTGCCTCTTTCTACTACTTCAAAAGAATTAGGTCCGTACTTTAATTTCGCTAAAATTTCATTCATAATCATATATTTTTTATATATCAATATTATATGAATATAGGATGAATTGGAAAAATGATTTTTTAGAAAAGATATTGATTAACTTGTGGTAGATAAAAAACAAAACAATAATGCGAATAATTTCTGGAAAATTTAGAAGTACAAAACTGTTCATTCCCCTAGATAAAGAAACAAGACCTCTTAAAGATATTACTAAAGAGTCAATTTTTAATACATTGCTTCATTTTAAAAAATTACCATTTAAATTCAAAAATGCAAAAATTTTAGATCTTTATTCGGGCACTGGATCTTTTGGCCTAGAGTGTCTATCTAGAGATGCCAGCAAAGTCACATTTGTTGAAAACAATAAAAATGCCCTAAAAATATTACAAAAAAATATTTATAAACTTAATATTGAAAAAAAGACCTCCATAATTGAATATTCGGTATTAAATTATTTATCTAATATTGACAATTTTAATTATAGAGTAGATTTGATTTTTTTTTGATCGAATATTCGGTATTAAATTATTTATCTAATATTGACAATTTTAATTATAGAGTAGATTTGATTTTTTTGGATCCTCCTTATAAAGAAAGAAATATTTTTGAATTAACTAAAAGTATTATTAAAGCAAATATCCTTAAAAAAAATGGAATCGTTGTAATTCATAGAAATAAAAAATCGAAAGATAGTTATCCAAGCAATTTCAAAATATTAGATATAAGAAAGTATGGTACTTCAAAGATTATTTACGGAATTTTAGCCTTTTAAGAGAATTTTTTTAGTATCTTGTTTTACATTTTCAACAGCTGGTTGATCAAAAGGATTTAGTTTCATTAATCTTGATAAAAGAATCGTTTCTAAAACAAAAAAAGTAAAAATCGTACCCAGTTCTTGCTCGCGTTTCTTTAAAAAGTAAAAACTTCTAAAGGGAATTCTGTTTTTAATTAAAGCATTCTCCATTGCTTTTCTTTGTGCATATAAAATAGTTTCTAAATTTTTTTTTGCTATATATTTAATAGATTTTGGTATTAAGTAATTAGATAATCTATATTTCGTTTGGTGTCTTGACGCAAATATTGTAAAAAAATTATTTTTGGGTCCATCTAAATATAGCTGAAGCAAGCTATGATGATCTTTTGGCATAATAGAAACCATTGGGATAAAGCCTTTTCCTTTTTTTCCAAGGCTTTCTGCTATTAATTGTTGATACCAATAACCAAGATCGTTCATATCGGGATCATAATTTAGGATTATTGAATTCAAGATATTTTGTTTAGATAAATCGTACAAACAGGATACATCAGAAATTAATCGATTAACAAAATTTTTGTTATTAATTAAGTAATTTAAATTTTTAAATTTTTTTACATTTAAATTCATTAATTCGGCTGGCAACATTCCAACTTCTGACATTACAGAATATCTTCCTCCTATAAAGTTTTTATGCTCTATAATTTCAGCTTTTAGTTTATTTGCAATTTCGGTGATTGCATTATTTGTTTTTTCAGTAATAAAAATTTTTGTATTATTTTTTTTATTTTTAATAATTAAATTCATATTTGTGACAGTTTCGATAGTATTTCCAGACTTAGATATAAAAATATAAGCTGGTTTTATAAATTTTTTTGAATTCAGCTCTAAAATATTTTTTTCGCTTAGATTATCTAGAAAAAAAAATTTTTTTTTAATTTTTCGCTTTAAAAATGAATACAATACTTTTGCCCCAAGAATTGAACCACCCATTCCTACCAAAATTATATTTTTTTTTTTTCTTAAGACTTTAACTAATTTTTTTGAGTAACTAAGCTTATAATTTTTTTCGAAACTAGTAAGTAATGCAATTTTTTTCTCTTTATAATTTTTTTTTAATTCCCAAAATTTTTTTTTAGTTTTTAAAATATTTTTTGATTTTATTTTCTTAATCAAATTATTTTTGAAAAGAATAGTCTTAATTAACATTATTATTACTTAATTTTTTCTAAAATTGACCCTTCTAAATTGCCTTCGCCTTGTTCATAATTAGTTGAACTTTTTTCATTTTTTTCCAATTTCATAAGTTCCTCAATATCAGTCACCTCCTCAAATTCGTCATTTGATTTCATTACCCCACCTGGCTCTGGTAAATTTTTCCATTTTGGTGGCATAACAAGAGGTTCCTTTTTTCTTACTAAAAATTCATCCGTAGATGTTCTTTTTTCACCACCCAATCCTTGTTTAACATCTTGCCAAGATTCAGCACACGCTGTAATGAGAAAAAAAATTATTATGATTATTTTATTAAGTATTTTTTGCATTAAGTTCTTTATTTATATTTTTGCTAAAAATTTCAACTAAAATTAGGCAAATTACACCGATTGTAATGAATATATCTGCAATATTGAATATGAACCAATGAAAATTTCCAATATGCAGATCCACAAAATCGGGTACAGCAAAATAGTAAATTCTATCAAAAAAATTTCCGAATGAACCGCCTAGAATCATAGAAATGAAATATTTTCTAATACCATTTATATTAAATAATAAAATTATTAACGCCAAGTTAATCATTCCAATTAAAGCAGTTAAAAAATGATAAAAAATGTTTGGATCTGTAGAAAATAAACCAAATCCTATACCAGTATTCCAGGCCAAGTAAATATTTAGAAAGGGAAAAATATAAAAATCCACATCAATACCGTTTTCGTGTAAATTTAGAAGATAAAGTTTGCTTACTCGATCAATAATAAAAATTAAAATTATTATAATAAAATGATTTAGTAAATTTTTTAACTTAATACTGGGCAATTATTCCTCTTTACATAGCACACATATTTTTGTCACATTTATTATTTGTTATTTTCCAACATCTTGGACATTTTTTACCTTTTGCTTTTTTAACCAAAACCTTGACTCCTGAAATATTTTCAATCTGGAATAAATTTTCTTTTTTATCATCGAAAGGTTTTGCTATTGCCCGCGAAGTTATACAATACTCAGATAAATTAATTTCTTTAGCAAGTTTTAGATATTGATCGTCTAAATATATTTCCAGATCTGCTTCTAAACTCGATCCTAATTCCTTATTGGATCTCTTTACTTCTATAGCTGAATTACAAACTTGTCTTACATAATTTAATTTACTCCATTTTTTAAACAAGTGATCATTTTTCCATGCTAATGGTATATCTGGAAAATTTTTTAGATGAATACTGTCATTTTCATTTTTATTAACTATTTTATAAATTTCTTCTGTTGTAAATGACAATATGGGAGCAAACCACTTTAATAAAGAATCTAGTAAAATATTTAATAAATTTATACAAGCTTTTCTAGTTTGCGAATCTTTTCCGTCACAATACAGCGTATCTTTTCTAATATCAAAATAGAAAGCTGATAGATCTTGAGAACAAAAATTCAGTAGATCTTTATAAAGTTTATGAAAATTGTATTCTCTAAAATAAAATTTATAATTTTGATCTAGCAGATAAATTTTATGTAGCATATATTTTTCAAGATCAGGCCAATTTAAAACTTTATCCGAATTAAAATTAATATCAGTTTTTTGATCCTGAAGATTGCCCAGTAAAAATCTAAAGGTATTTCTTATTTTTCGATATGACTCAGCATGTTGATCTAATATGGAAAAATCAAGTCTTAGATCTTCCGCATAATCGGATGCAGCTACCCAAACTCTTAGTATGTCTGCACCATATTTTTTTAATATATCTGCAGGTGAAACTATGTTTCCTGTAGATTTTGACATTTTAAACCCTTTTCCATCAACTACAAATCCGTGGGACAATATACTTTCATAAGGGGCCCTACCTCTTGTACCGCATGACTCTAATAATGAAGAATGAAACCAGCCACGATGTTGGTCAGATCCTTCTAAATACATTGATGCTGGCCATTTCAAATCATCTCTTTTTTCTAAAACAAAGGAGTGTGTTGATTTTATTATTGCTTCGATCAAATTTTGTTGAACTTCTTTTTCAATTGACGCACCAACTTTTATCATCGTGGTTCTTACAAGATAAAGTGAGATTCCTTTAATCGTAAAAACCAATATTATTGCGATAGGAATTAGTAACATAAATTCTTTATTTTTTTCCACGAATATTTTTTTAATTGCCGGATCAAGCAACCAAGCTACAGCAGCAGTACTTCCAGCAATTATTATTGAAAAAAATAATGCTAAAAAAAATTTTTTAAGATACCTGCTAACATATTCTTTATACAATCTTTTTATAATTTCTTTGTCAGTCATATTTTTTATTAAAATTTAAATATTTGTAGTCATTAAAGTTAGAAAAACTAAAAAACCAAAAAAGTTATTACTTTTAAAAATAATTAAACAACTATTCGAATTATTTTTATCTAGACGAGTCATTTGATACAAAAGATGCATAACGGGAAAAATTAAGAATGTAAAATAATACATTTTATTTTCTTCCAGGAAACCTAGAATAATCAAAAACAAAACACAGATAAAGTAGAATAGACCAATAAAGAGTTTGTAATTTTCTTTAAATTTAATTGATGTTGATTTTACTCCAATTTTTTCATCATCATTAATATCCTGAAAGCCATAAATGGTGTCATAACCCAATGTCCAAAATATGGCTGCAATGTATAGCAAAATGGGTTCCAAAGATATTTCGTCTTTTAACGCAGTCCATCCCAACAAAATGCCCCAATTAAAAGTAAGTCCTAAAAAAAGTTGAGGCCAGTAGGTCAACCTTTTCATATATGGATAGGAGAAGGCAAGGGGTATTGATAACAAACCTAGAATAATTGTTAAAAAATTAAATTGAATTAAAATGATAAAAGCAACCAAACACAATAAAATTATATACACAAAAGACTCTTGCGTTGAAATTCCTCCCGAGGGTATAGGTCTATTTTTTGTTCTATCTACTTTTTTATCAAAATCTTTATCAGCGATATCATTAAATATACAGCCAGCACTACGCATTAATACTGAGCCTAGAAAAAATAAAATAATATAATTTATAAACAATCTGAATTCTCCAGTTTGATGAAAAGCAAGAGCCAATCCCCAAAGGCAAGGCCAAAATAGAAGCATAAATCCGATTGGCTTATTCAATCTAGTAAGCTCGATGAAAATTTTGATTTTATTCATTTAAGAAATGACTTGTAAATAACAAAGGGTAGATTCATAATCAATCTGATTCGTTATGAATGTAGATTATACTGTCACGGCACTCATGTTTCCAGCCATACCGTTATTAATGAACGTTTATGGTAATCGGTTTCACACATTAAGCGCTCTAATAAGAAAAATACATGACGAATATATTTGGGAAAAACATATTCCTCATGAATGGGAAAAACAGCTTATTAATTTAAATGGAAGAGTTAGATTGTTAAAATATACAGTTGCCTTTGCAAGTTTTGGTTTTTTATTTAACATGTTAACTGTTTTTGCTCTTTATTTGGACAGAATATTTGAAGCTAGAATAATTTTTGGTACTTGTTGTATGACAATGATAATTTCAGTACTTTTTTTTCTTAGAGAAATACAAATTTCTACAAGAGCTTTAAAGTTACATTTATCAGATATGAAAATTGATTTAGATTAGGGAACAATAATTGCTGGACCAATTATTTTTCTCTCTTCCAGGTCTTTGTGAGCCTGAACGACATCTTCTAAATCATATTTTTTGGATATCTCTACTTTAATTTTACCTAGTTTAACTTTTTCAAATAATTTTTCTGTCCCTTCCTCTAATTCATTTTTTGTTGCCAAGTAATGAAACATGGTGGGTCTTGTAAAATAAAGACTTTTTGGTTGTATCATTTTTTTTACATCAATATTTTCTACAGGACCTGACGAGTTTCCGAAAGATACCAACATTCCTCTCATTTGTAAGCATTCAATTGATCCTTCAAAAGTATTTTTGCCTACTCCATCGTAAACAACAGAAACACCTTTGCCTTTAGTCAATTCTAAAACTTTTTTTGCAAAATTTTCCTTAGAATAATTTATTACAAAATCACAACCATTTTTTTTGGCTACACTAATTTTTTCTTCTGATCCAACTGTTCCAATAACTTTACAACCTAAACTTTTTGCCCATTGACAAAAAAATTGTCCAACACCACCAGCCGCCGAATGAAACAATAAAGTTTCCCGTGATGAAACAGGATAGGTTTTGTAAAGTAAATAGTAAGCAGTCAAACCTTTGGTCATTAAGGTAGCAGCAATATTAAAATCTATTTCATCTGGTATTTTAACTAAATTTTTTATGGGATAATTTCTTTCTGATGAATACGCTCCAAGTGGTACACCAGCGTACGCTACACGATTGCCAATTGAAAAATCTTTAACTTTTGACCCAATTTTTTTAATGACACCCGAGCCTTCCGCACCTATGCCAGATGGCAATTCAATAGGGTATAAGCCTGATCGATGATAAGTATCTATGAAATTTAATCCTATTGCCTTTTGCTCAATTAGCACTTCTTCTGGGCCCGTTGTACCAAGCTCAATTTTTTCAATTTTTAGAACTTCTGGCCCACCAGTTTTTTCAATTTTTACAACTTTTGTCATTTTTGAACAAAGTTTCCACTGTGATAATCTTGAACAGCTTTAAGGATTTCTTCTTTAGTATTCATTACAAAAGGTCCTCCCCTTGCAATTGGTTCTTCAATAGGTTTTCCTGCTATGACTAAAAATTTACTTTTTATAATAGCAGAAATATTCAAATCATTTCCATTTTGAAGACAAATCAGACTTGAATTTTGTAATTGGTTGTGTTTTTTATTTCCTATTTTTATCTCTCCTGTAACCAAGTAAACGAAAGTATTGTGTGAAGAAGGAATAATAAAATTAAAAATTTTATCTTTTTCTAATTCTACATCTATATAAATTGGATCAACAGAAATACCTTTTACAGGACCAATTCTATCTTGAAATTTTCCAGCTATTATTTTTATTTTTTTTTCTTGATCTTTAAATTCAGGAATTTTTTTAGGCTCAATATTTTGATATGAAGGTTTGCTCATTTTTAGTTTTGCTGGCATATTTACCCATAATTGAAATCCATGTAATTTTCCTTCTTTCATTATTGGCATTTCAGAATGGATAATTCCACCGGCTGCCGTCATCCATTGTACGCTGCCCGGACCCAAATCACCTTTATTACCTGTGCTGTCCTCGTGTCTAAATTCTCCACTGAGCATATAAGTGACCGTTTCTATACCTCTGTGAGGATGAGGTGGAAAGCCAGCAATATAATCATCTTTATTTTCAGAACCAAATTCATCAAACATTAAGAATGGATCGATAAAATCAAGCTCAGGGATTCCCATGCTTCTCTTTAGCTTAACACCAGCTCCATCAGATGTTTCAATAGCTTTAACAATTTTTTTAATTTCTATTGTCGACACAGAACGATTTTGTTCTAATTATTTAACTAATTCAAGTAGTTATATTTTTTATTATTGTAATAAATCTTCTAATTTTTTTGTTTCACCAATTTTAAATATAATAGCGTCATCTTTGTGATAACCATACATATTTGTTGCATTTTTAAATCGTACCGCAGGTTCCATTATTGGTTCTAGAGATAATACAACTGTACCCCAGTGCATGCCAATCACTTTTTTACTTTTTAAGTCTTGGGCAATATTTAAAGCTTCTTCGGGATTTGTATGATAGATAGATTTATCTTTTCTTGGTGCCATGGGGTAAAAATTATAGGCTCCTATATTAATAAAGGTTAAATCAATAGGCCCATATTTTTCTCCAAGTTCTTTATAAATATTTCCATAGCCAGTGTCACAAGCAAATAATATTTTTTTATCTTTATACTCTATTAAAAAATTACCCCACAAAGTTTTATTTGTGTCCCATAGACTTCTTTTAGACCAATGAACTGCAGGCACAAAAGTAATTTTTAAATCATTTACTTTTATTTCATCATACCAATCCATTTCTTTTACATCTGAATAACCATTTCTTGTAAAATATTTTCCGAGTTTGAGAGGAGCTAAAACTTTGGCTTTTTTGTAAGGAAATCTTTGTATGGTTCTAGTGCTCAAGTGATCGTAATGATTATGTGTTAATAAAAATAAATTTACCTCTGGTATCTCCTTAAGATTAATTGCAGGATCTACATATCTTTTAGGACCAAAGATTAAAGGTCCCATATTTTTTTCAAAAACAGGATCAGTAATGATAGTGGTATTACCAAGTTTGATTAAAAATGTAGCGTGTCCTATCCAAGCCACATAATCTTTGTTTTTATATTTTTTAAGATTTTCTAAAACTTCTTTTTTATTTATGACATGATCTGGTGGAATATTTATATTAAGTTTCTTTTTTTCTTCATTGAATATCTTAAAACTCCAATTAAAAGATGGATCCCTTTGAGGAGAGCCTTCGGGATTTCTAAAAGTTCCATCTGGTAAGTGATGATAAGGTCTTTCTTTCATAGTTTTCGCAAAAGTACTATAATTTAAAAAAAAAAAGTTAATAACAATGAATAGAATAATGTAAAGTTTTTTTTTCATGACTTCTAAAATAAGACTATATTTTTCTAATAAAATTCAAAGTGATTTAGTAACGCATCTAAATAAAAACCAATCTCATTATATAAAAAATGTAATGAGATTAAAACCGGGAGAAAATATATCAATTTTTAATAGTTATGGCGAATGGAATTCAAAAATTGAAAGTTACCAGAAAGGAAAGGCACATATAAAAATTTTGGATAAAGTACGAGATGAAGAGAATGAAAGAAAAATTTGGCTAGCATTTTCTCCAATAAAACAAAATCCATTAAATTTTATGATACAAAAAACTACTGAGCTTGGTGTTCAAAAATTTATTCCCTTAATATGTGAGAGATCAATAGTAAAAAATATTAATACTGAAAGAGTTAAAAAGATTATAATTGAATCGAGCGAACAATCAAATCGGCTTTCAATACCTGAAATAAAAAAAATTGAATCACTAAAAAATTTTATAAAAGCTTTTCCAAAGAATGGATGTATAATTTTTTGTGATATAAATTCTGACAAAAAAAACTTAAAGGAAATTTTAACGAAAAAGATTGAAGGACCAATATGTATTCTCGTAGGTCCCGAAGGAGATTTTTCTGAAAATGAAAGACAATTAATAATCAGTCTTAATCAAGCATATCCTTTATCTTTAGCAACCAATATACTGCGAGCTGAAACAGCAGCTATAGTGGCTATTACTATTGTTAATTTTCAGCTTAATTCATAATAATTTTTATACAAAAATGTCGCAATAAAATCAGTATATCTTTAGTGTTATTCAGGTATGTATATATAGGATTTGTAGGAAAAAAATGAGCACTTCGTATACAATTTTGGCGTCAGTCATTGGTCTTTTAATATTATTTCTATACCTGTCGTGGGTATATGTTTCAGCGAAATATGTATGGATAAAGGACAATGATAATTCAGTTTTAAAAAAAAATCCAAAGCGGTGGAAAAACATTGTGGATTCAAAAAATAAAGATCTTGGATGGTTTGATTTGGGAAATCACATAATAATTATAGGAGTTGTTTTATTTGCAATATTTATTGTAAAGAATACATAAAAAAATGTTTCCGTTAATAGTTGCGCATATTTTTGTTTTGATCGTTGTGGCTTCAGTCGCCTTTCATTTTTGGTCTCCTTGGTGGTGGACTCCAGTAGCTTCTAATTGGGGAGGTATGGACGATACAATCCTTCTTACATTTTGGGTAACCGGAGTAGTGTTTATTGCAGTGTGCTTGTTCATGGCTTATTGCATATGGCGTTATCGTTATCAGAAAGACAGAAAAGCAGAATATAAACCCGAAGATAAAAAATTAGAATTTCATCTTACTTGGTTAACCACACTAGGCGTGATAGTTATGCTAGCCCCAGGACTTGTGGTTTGGCACAAATATGTAACAGTTCCTGAAGATGCTCTTAATGTTGAAGTCGTAGCCTACCAATGGGGTTGGAAATATAGATTGCCTGGCGAAGATGATATTTTAGGCAAGACTGAAATAAAATTTATAAATGACGAAAATCCTTTTGGTTTAAATTTAAAAGACCCAAATGGCAAAGATGATATATTAGTAGATAGTGGTGACCTTCATATACAAATAGATAAACCTGTTAAGTTTCTACTTCGATCCTTGGATGTTCTTCATAATTTTTATGTTCCCCAGTTTAGAGGAAAGATGGATATGGTTCCAGGTCATATTACCTATTATTGGTTAACTCCGATAAGAACCGGAGATTTTGAAGTTTTGTGTGCAGAATTTTGTGGGGTTGGACATTATGCAATGAGAGGTCGTGTTTTTGTAGATGATGAAAAAAATTACAATCAATGGTTAGCTCAACAAATCACTTTTGAGAAGATGCTAGCTCAAAATAAAATAGATAACAAATCATTGAAACTAGTAAAAAATATAGAATGAATTTAATGATACATTTATTTATGATAAAGTTTAGGAATTATGTCAGACGAATTTGATAAAAAAATAGAAGCTAAAGCTGATACCATAGTTGATGCAGGATCGGTACCTTCCGGTTCAGTTCCAGGTATTGATTATGTTCCGGCACATGAAAGACCAGATCAAGAACTTTATCATTCACATAGTTGGTGGACAACATATGTGTTTTCTCAAGATGCAAAATATATAGGAATTCAATATGCCATTACCGCAATAGGTACAGGATTAATAGGATTAGTGCTTTCATGGATGATGAGATTACAGCTTGCTTTTCCTGGTCTGGGTATTCTTGAACCTTCGGCATATTATCAGTTCATTACCATGCACGGAATGATTATGGTAATTTATTTGCTTACAGCATTATTTTTAGGTGGATTTGGAAACCTTCTTATTCCACTCATGTGTGGAGCTCGGGATATGGCTTTCCCCTATTTGAATATGGTTAGTTATTGGGAATTCCTATTAGCGGTGTTGATTCTACTTTCAAGCTTTTTTGTTCCTGGTGGACCAACGGGAGCCGGTTGGACTTTATATCCACCTCAAGCAATAACGTCAGGGACTCCGGGAAGTTCAGCGGGCATTGTATTGATGTTGATATCTCTTTGCGTTTTTGTGGCAGGTTTTACGATGGGCGGTCTAAATTATATTATTACTATGTTACAGTCTCGTGCTCGTGGAATGACTTTAATGAGATTGCCTCTTACTTGCTGGGGTATTTTTACGGCAACGGTACTTGCTTTATTAGCTTTCCCAGCACTCTTGGTTGGTTGCATAATGATGACGCTTGATAGTTTATTGGGTACAAGTTTTTTTATGCCTGCAATGATTTCAATGGGAGAAAAACTCTCATATGATGGTGGCAGTCCATTATTATTTCAGCATCTTTTTTGGTTCTTTGGTCATCCCGAAGTTTATATTATAGCATTACCAGCTTTTGGTATTATTTCAGATCTTATATCGGTTCATGCTAGAAAAAATATTTTTGGTTATAGAATGATGGTTTGGGCAATCGTAGGCATCGGTGCTTTAAGCTTCTTTGTCTGGGCTCACCATATGTATGTTAGTGGAATGACTCCTTGGTTTGGTTACTTTTTTGCAACCACAACTTTGATTATTGCTGTTCCAACAGCTATCAAAGTTTACAACTGGGTTTTAACTCTTTGGAGAGGAAATATTCAATTAACTTTACCGATGCTATTTGCTTTAGCCTTTATCGTTACATTTGTTAACGGAGGATTAACAGGAATATTTTTAGGTAATGTTACAGTGGATGTACCTCTGTCCGACACTTATTTTGTAGTTGCTCATTTCCATATGGTGATGGGTATAGCACCTATTCTAGTCGTATTCGGCGCTATTTATCATTGGTTTCCTTTGATTACTGGAAGAATGTTGCATGAAGGAATAGGCAGAATCCACTTTTGGGTAACTTTTTTAGGTTCTTATGCAATTTATTTTCCGATGCACTATCAAGGATTTGTGGGAGTACCGAGAAGATATTTTGAAATCTATGACAGTCCATACATTACCACGTCAACACTACATCTAAATGTATTTATTACCATAGCTGCCCTGATTGTTGGTGCAGCTCAACTGTTATTTTTATTTAACTTGATATATAGCGCTCGAGCAGGAAAAAAAGCTGAAAAAAATCCTTGGAAAGCAAACTCTTTAGAGTGGTTAACTCCTGAAATGCCTCCTGGGCATGGAAATTTTGGAAAAGAATTACCAGTGGTTTACCGTTGGGCTTACGATTTTAATGTTCCTGGAGCGGATAAAGATTATATTCCGCAAACTGTTCCTCCAAGCGAAGTAAGATCAGCCAAGGTTGAGAAAACATGAAAAAAGAAGAAGGCATTTTTAAAATACTTTCGCAAAAACCTTGGGAAGCATCCCAGGCAGTGATCGACAATAATCATGATGGCAAAACTTTTGGAATAAGCAAAGCAAAACTTGGAGTTAGAACTATAATGACTGTTAGTACAGTTATCTTCTCTTTATTTATTGTTGCTTACGCAGATAGAATGTTAATTCATGACTGGAGAAGCATGCCAGAACCTTGGTTACTTTGGGTGAATACGGCTGTTCTAATAATGAATAGCTATTTCTTTCACAAAGTTAAAGTTTCCGCAGACCAAAATAATAATAAAGAAATTAGAATAGGACTCTATACTGTTGGCTTTTTAGCTTACACATTTCTTATTGGTCAACTAATAGTTTGGTATCAACTCATGAGTCTTGATTATTTTGCAACATCAAATATTGCAAATGCTTTTTTCTATCTTTTTACGACATTACATGGCTTACATTTATTAGGTGGTTTATATTTTTGGGGAAAAGTTACTTCAAAGTTTTTAAAAGGAGATTATAAATTATCAAGTGTACAACATGCGATTGAACTTTGTGCAATTTACTGGCATTTTTTACTATTTGTTTGGCTGGTATTGTTTGGCTTAATGTTATTCACTTAAAGGAAAAAAATGGATCAAGCTGCTTTAAAAAAACTTCCAAGAGGATGGAAAAGTATACCGAGTGATTTAAATTCAGATCAAACTGCGTTCAAAGGAGTTAATTGGGGCAAAGCGATGATGTGGATTTTCTTGTTAAGTGATACATTTATTTTTAGTTGTTTCTTACTTTCTTACATGACGGGTCGTGGATCAACAGTCTTACCTTGGCCAAATCCAAGCAAAGTTTTTGCATTAGATTTTATGGGTGTACCTGTTCCTTTATTATTGATTGCAATTATGACTTTTGTTTTAATTACAAGCAGTGGAACCATGGCTATGGCTGTTAAATATGGCTATGAAAAAAATCGCAAATTATGTGGGACATTTTTATTATTAACAGCAATTGGTGGACTCACCTTTGTTGGTATGCAGGCGTTTGAGTGGTCCAAATTAATTTTTCATGAAGGAGTTCGTCCTTGGAGTAATCCTTATGGGGCCCCTCAATTTGGTTCCTTCTTTTTTATGATTACAGGTTTTCATGGGACACATGTATCCATTGGAGTAATTTTTCTTTTTATTTTTTCAAGAAAAGTTTTCAAGGGCGATTTTGATAGTGGAAGAAAAGGTTATTTTACTTCTATGAAATCTGATTATGTGGCAATAGAAATCTTAGGACTTTATTGGCACTTTGTTGATTTAGTTTGGGTATTTATTTTTGCATTCTTTTATTTGTGGTAGGATTGAAAATGGTAGAAAATATTAAAAAGGAACAAGCAACAACACATAAACTAGGCATTTACCTTTGGATTTGGGGTCTATTATTTGTTCTTAGTTTCTTTTCATACATGGTTGACTGGTTACAATTTCAAGGCTTATTGAGATGGACCTTAATTTTAACATTCATGTTTTTAAAAGCTGGTTTAATTATGGCATTCTTTATGCATTTATTTTGGGAACGCTATACACTTGTAAATGTTCTGCTTTGGCCAATGACAGCAATAGCAACCTTTGTTGGACTAATGGTTGCAGAATCAAAATATACTGTTTTCACACGATTTTTTTATTTCGTTTTAGGAAGTTAAATAATTTTTAGGAAATCAATTGCTTAATACTAGTGCTAAATCAGAAACGCTGAAGTTAAATTTTTTTAGTTATCTAAAGGCTTTGTTTAATCTTATGAAGCCTCGAGTAATGTCATTAGTGATTTTTACTTGTGTAGTAGGTCTATTAATTGCACCCACAAAAGTAAATTTTTTGAATGCAATCTTTTCTATCCTTGCAGTAGCTTTGGGTTCTGGCGCTGCTGGTGCATTAAATATGTGGTATGAAGCAGATTTGGATTCAATAATGAGCAGGACATGTCTTAGACCAATTCCGACAGGAAAAGTTACTAAAAATCAGGCTTTGATTTTCGGAATTTTAGCTTCACTAATTTCGGTAGTGGCTTTATATTTTTTTTCAAATTTAGTTGCTTCATTTATATTAGCAACTACAATTTTATTTTATGTTTTTATTTACACAATTTGGCTTAAACAAAAGACTCCTCAAAACATTGTTATTGGTGGGGCAGCTGGAGCCTTACCACCTGTAATAGGCTGGGCTATTGCAACAGGAGATATAGCGCTTCAGCCTGTTATATTATTTTTAATTATTTTTATTTGGACACCCTCTCATTTTTGGGCACTCAGCTTATATAAGACAGAAGATTATAGAAAAGCTAATATTCCAATGCTACCAGTTACATCTGGAGTAAAAACAACCAAACTAAATATCTTTGTTTACGCTTTACTCCTGTTTGTAATTGTTTTAGCTCCATTCTTTCTTGAATATTTTGGTTTAATTTATTTGGTATTTTCAGGAATACTGGGTTTTTATTATGTATTTATCTGTTACAGATTATTGAGAGCAAATGAAACTAGATTAGAAAAGAAAATTGCTAAACAAATATTTGGTTTTTCGATTTTTTATCTTTTTATGATTTTTGCCTCCATCTTAGTAGATAGAATAATATAAAATTTTAAAAAAATTACATTTAATTAATGACCGAAAAAAATAATAAAACTGTAACAATTATATTAATTTCAATATTTGTGGTGCTTATAGTTTTTGCTTTTATAGCAATAAAAATATTTCAAAAAAAACAAATTACAGCTTTAGAAAACCATTTTATAAATGTGAGTTTAATTACAAGCGTACATCCAAGTTTGCCATGGAAATTTTCGGCTAAAGAACCTAATATAAAAATAAAGCCAGGAGAGGTAAAAACTATAGAATATATAGTAGAAAATCCTAGCGATGAAACAACTTTTGGTGTTGCAACTTTTCAGTATCATCCTAAAGAATTGGGAAACTATTTTACTAAGTTAAACTGTTTTTGTTTTGATAAACAAACTTTAAAAGCAGGAGAAAATAATAGATATTCTCTAGTAATTTTAATTGATCCTGAAGTGACAAAAGATAGCAAGACAAAAGATATCAAAGAAGTTATTATGCAATTTACTTTTTTTAATTATGATGAATTTAAAAAGGGTCAAACTTGAACTATGATATTAAAAACTTTGACACCACAACCTGATGCCTTAATTTCAATGTGTGCTGTATGTATTTCTGATAGATCGGGAGGACAAATTGCACTACTTATCATTGTTTCTTCATTAATATTTTTAGCTATCGCAAATTGGACTTGGAAAAAATATTCTAAAAATACTAAAGAAATTTCTACAGATAAATAAATTATATAATTAAAATTCTGCGTTTTGGGGTAGCTAACGGTCCCATTCTATACTAAAAAAAGCTATGCAGTACATCAGCACAAGAAATACTAAACAAACCTTCGCCTTTAAGGATGTTTTTTTAAATGGACTTGCTGCAGATGGAGGACTTTATATACCTGAAAAAATTCCATCTTATTCATTAAAGGAACTAGAAAGTTTAAAAGAGCTTTCTTACGAGCAACTTGCAGTTAAAATTATTTTTAATTTTTGCTCTGATGAATTTAATGAAATTGAAATTAAAGATTTAGTTAATAAATCTTATAAAGAATTTAGAGTAAAAAATGTAGTCAACATTAAAAGGTTGGAAAATATTATTTTGTTAGAATTATTCCATGGGCCTACTTTGGCTTTCAAAGATATTGCAATGCAAGTAATTGGCAATATGTATGAAAAAATCTTAAGTGATAACAAAAAAGTTATCAATATAGTTGTGGCAACCTCAGGAGATACTGGTGCGGCTGCAATAAGTGCATTAAAGGGTAGAAAGAATATAAATATATTTGTTCTTCATCCTCATAAAAAAATTTCAAAAGTGCAAAGAAAGCTAATGACAACATTTGAGGAAAATAATGTTTATAATTTAGCAATCGAAGGCAATTTTGATGATTGTCAAAAGTTAGTTAAATCAATGTTTATTGATCGATCATTCAATAATGAAATTAATATGTCAGGAGTAAATTCAATTAATTGGGCAAGAATAATTGCTCAAATTGTATATTTTTTTTTTAGTTATTTTAAAATTAACAATGGCAGTCAAAAAATCAATTTTTCCGTACCTACTGGAAATTTTGGAGATGTTTTTGCTGGATACATAGCAAAAAAAATGGGTTTGCCAATAAATAAGCTTATTGTTGCTACTAATAAAAATGATATTTTAAAAAGAGTTATTAGCACTGGTGTCTATAAACCCAAAGAAGTTTTTCAAACCATTTCACCTAGCATGGATATTCAAGTAGCTAGTAATTTTGAAAGATTAATTTTCTATATTAGTTCAAATAATGATCAGGCTACTTTAAATAAAATGGAAGAATTAAGAAAAAATAATGAATTTAAATTGAGTCATGAGCAGTTAAGTCATCTTAAAAAAGATTTTGTATCCGAAAGTTTAACTGAAGAAGAAACAAAAAGTATCATAAAAAAAATCTATAAGAATTATAATATTTTTATCGATCCACATACAGCTGTGGGATTAGGCGTTTTAGATAAACTTTCAAATGACGAAATAAACATAATTTTGTCAACAGCACATCCAGGAAAATTTCCTGAAGTTATAAAAGAAGTAACTGGTAAATATCCAGAGCTGCCTGCTAAAACCAAAAAAGTTATAGATGAAAAAGAAAAATTTGATATCTTACCTAATGATTTAAATACAATTAAAAAATTTATAAAAGAGAAAGCTAAATGAAAATCAAAGAGGGCGATAAATTACCTGAAGCAAAAGTCTTTGTTATAGATATGGATAAAGAATATGAACATAAGGAAATATCTACAAGTGAAATTTTAAATAAAGACAAAATAATTCTATTTGGTTTACCAGGAGCATTTACACCTGGCTGTTCGAAAAAACATTTGCCAAGTTTTCTTGAATCCACTGAAAAACTAAAGGAGAAAAATATAAGAAAAGTTTTTTGTATTTCTATTAATGATCCATTTGTAATGGAAGCTTGGGGTAGAAATTACAATTTAAAAGATGAATTAACTTTGCTAGCAGATGCGAAAGGTGATTTTACTAAAAACATAGGAGCCGGATTTATTTGGAGAGATTGGGGATTAAGGTCAAAGAGATACACAATGTTGTTAGAAGCTGGAGTTGTAAAAAAATTAGTTGAAGAAGAAGGAAAATGTGAACTTACTGCTGCAGAAAATTTTTTAAAAGGAATTTAAATTAAAGCCGCTTTTTTCGCCAATTTATCAACCATATTATTCATTGGGTTTCCCGAATGACCCTTTATCCACAGCCATTCAATATCGTGAAAATTTGATAAAGTGTTTAATTTTATCCATAACTCAACATTTTTTACTTTTTTTTTATTGGCTGTTTTCCAATTATTTTTTTCCCAAATTTTTATCCAATTGGTAATTCCCTCTTTAACATAATTTGAATCTGTATAAATTTTGATTTTTTGTTTTTTTTTTAAAAAAACTAATGCCTTAATCGCGGCCATTAATTCCATCTTATTATTTGTTGTATGTTTCTTTTTCCCAGAAATAATGTTTTGTTTATCACCATTAAGTATTATTGCTGCCCAACCCCCAGGACCAGGATTGCCTATGCAAGATCCATCTGTATAAATTTTAATCATACCTAAATACAATAATCCTCAAAGCTTTTTACACTATTATGAAACTCAAGTCTTTTTAGATATTCAATTGGATCTTTAACAGTTAAAAGAGCACCCTTACTTAAATTCAAATAATCAAAGACACGTGTTAACAAAAATCTAATAGAAGCACCCTGAGCCAAAACTTTAAGATATTTTTTTTCATCGTTGTTGAGTTTTCTTATGCTTGTGTACCCTTTTATAAATTTTTTAGCCTTAGTTACATTGAAACTTAAATTTTCCTTTACTCCATCAAAGCATAGAGCGTTTAAACAAACTGCTATTTCAAAACAATAAAAATCATTACAAGAAAAATAAAAATCAATTATTCCTGTAAATTTTTCATTTTTAAAAAAAATATTATCTGGAAATAAATCAGCGTGTATTATTCCCGAAGGTAATTTTTTTGGCCAGTTTTTTTTTATTTCTTCTAAGCTTATTTTTATTGTTTTGGATAAATTCTTATGAATCTTTGAACAATCTTTTTCTATTTTAGCAAATAATTTTGGCCAAGAATTTATAGATAGATTATTTTGTCTCTTTAATGAAAGATTTTTAGTAATTTTATGGAGCTTAGCTGTTTCAACACCTATGTCATAACAATTCTCAGAACTCAAATTTTTTTTTGCTGAACCTTCAAGAAATGATACCATGACAGCTTTTTTTCCTAAAATCTCAGAAATATAATTTCCATTCTTGTTAACAATGGGTCTTGGACATTTAAAATTTAAATTATATAAATTGGTCATTAATCCTATAAAAAAAGGAAGATCTTTTGAATCAACTCTTTTTTCGTAGATAGTAAGAATAAATTTATTTTTTTTTGTTTGAACTTGGTAATTTGTATTCTCGATTCCTTCTTTAATACCAAAGAATTTTGTAATTTTACTTATTTCATAATTCTTTAAAAAATCATTTAGTTCGTCTTTTGATATTTTTGTGTATACAGCCATTTGTGTCTTTATTTTATGTTAGTTTGTTGGGAATTCTGAATACTACATTTTCTTTTACAATTTCAACTTCATTTATTTCAATATCAGCCTTTTCTTTTATTTTAGCTATAAATTCCTTAACCAAGATTTCAGGAGCAGAAGCTCCAGAGGATACTCCAATATTTTTACATTTTAAAATTTCTTCAATGGGGATTGCATTGGTGGAATAAAGTAACTGTGATTTTGAACATCCTGATTTCTTTGCAGCTTCAACCAATCTTTTAGAATTAGATGAATTTCTGCTACCAATAACAAAAAACATTTCACATTTATTTGCAATTTTTTTTACGGCTAACTGTCTATTTGTCGTAGCATAACAAATATCATCTTTTTTTGGTTCTTTTATATCAGGAAACTTATTTTTCAGGATTTGTATGATTTCAACTGTGTCGTCCACTGAAAGGGTTGTTTGGGTGATATAAGAAAGCTTTTTATTTTTTTTATGAACATAATTTTTTGCATCTTCATTTGTTTCAATTAAATCAATGGTTCCGTTTGATAACTGGCCCATGGTTCCTATAACCTCGGGATGATTTTTGTGACCAATTAATAAAATGTGATAATTATATTTACATAATTGTTCAGCCTCCTTATGCACCTTAGAAACCAATGGGCAAGTTGCATCTATATATTCAATATGTTTAAAATTTGCGTCTTCAGGAACTGATTTTGGGACTCCATGTGCAGAAAAAATAGCAGGTCTACTTCTATCTTCAATTTCACTTAATTCTTCAACGAAAATAGCACCTTTTTTTCTTAAACTTTCTACCACGTGTTTATTGTGCACGATTTCGTGTCTTACATAGATTGGAGCTCCAAATTTTTCTAAACTTTTTTTAACAATTTCTATAGCTCTGTCAACTCCTGCGCAAAAACCTCTTGGTGAAGCTAAATGAATTGTAATTTTATTCTTCATACTTTGATCAGATGTGTGTGTTAGCAATATATGCTTAAAATATTTTAAGCTCTAGTTTTTTTAAGAGTATTTTTAGTTTGATTGAGATTTTCTTCAAAGAGAGTATCTAGTTTTGATTTATTAATTGATGTTTTTATCAGTTTTGTAGCTGACTCTATTGAGATTTTTACAGCAGCATCTTTTATGCTCTTAATGGCGTCTTCCTTCATTTGTACAATTTTTTGTTCGATGATTTTTTTTCTATTTTCTGAAGTTTGAAAAAATTTATTATTTATTTCTATAATAAGCTTTTCACTTTCATCTCTAGCATTTCTTATTATTTGTTCATTTTCTTTTTGGGCATTTTCTAATTTTTCCTGGCTTTCATTTAATAAATTCTTTGATTCTTTTTTTAATTTTTCAGCTTCATTTAGTTCATTTTTAATGTCCTCTATCATAATATTTAACAAAGAATTAATTTTTTGAGGAACTTTCAAATAAACTAGTCCTACAATAAATATTATGAAAGCAATAGCTACCCAGAATGTTGCATCAATTATCATATATATTTTGTAATTTCTTTTTTTGAGGTATCTTCAACAATCGCTGAAACACTACTGGAGTTAACTTCAGTACCTACTATTTTTCTGACAATTTCTGAAGATGTTTCAATAGCAATTTTATTAATATCTTTTATTGAAGATAATTTCAGCGTTTTAATTTCTTTTTCAGCATTTTCAATTTCCTTGCTTATTTCTAAATTAAATTGATTTTTTTTATTTTCAATGTCACGGTTAACTTTTTTTCTTGTTCCATCTAGAATTTTTTTTGCCTCCTGTTTTGCCTGATTAAGAATATTATTGTATTCAGAAAGCTTTTCTTCGGATTGATCTTTGAATTTTTGAGCATCATCCAGGTCGGTTAAAATTTGAGAATTTCTATTTTCTAAGTTTGCATTAATTTTTGGCAAAATTATTCTCCACAAAATTATATATAGTGTTCCGAAAATCAGTATTACCCAAAAAATTTGAGATACCCAATATTCTGGATTCAGCTGAGGCATACCTCCCTCAGCTCCAAAACATTCACCCGATAAAAGAGTAAAAAATCCAATAAATTTTAAATAATTTCGAACCATTAATTAAAACTTAAAATGCGAACAATATTATCAATGCAACAACCAAGCCAAATAATCCAGTAGCTTCTGCCAAGGCAAAACCCAGTAGTAAATTTGGAAATTGTTTTTGTGCTGCAGAGGGATTACGCATAGCTCCCGACAAATAATTTCCAAAAATAATTCCTATACCAACCCCGGCTCCTGCCAAAGCAATTGCCGCAAGACCAGCTCCAATCATTTTTGCTGCTTCTAACTCCATATTTTCTCCTTTCTTTTTTATTTAATGATTTAAATTAAGTGCATCATTTAAATAGATGCAGGTTAAAATCGCAAAAACATAAGCCTGAAGGAAAGCTATTAATATTTCCAGACCAGTTAGTGCAACTGCAAAACTAAGTGGTAACCAACCACCTATGATTCCAAGACTAATTACGAAACCTCCAAAAACTTTTAACATTGTGTGACCTGCCATCATGTTTGCAAATAATCGTACAGATAAACTTACGGGTCTACTCAAATACGAAATAATCTCAATTATAACTATTAAGGGTAACAAAAATAGCGGAACTCCACTTGGAATAAATAATTTAAGATATCCTACCCCATGGTGAACAAACCCTATAATTGTTACGCCTACAAAAATAACAGCTGCTAATGCAAAAGTTACAATGATATGGCTTGTAACTGTGAAGGAGTAGGGCAACATTCCAAGCATGTTGCAGAATAATACAAACATAAATAAGCTAAAAACAAACGGAAAATAGGGTTTTGCTTTTGATCCAGCGGTATCACTTATCATTTTGGATATCAAGGTATAACTAAGTTCTGTGAGCAGTTGTATTTTTGTGGGTATTATAGCCTTTCTCTTGGTTCCTGCAAAAAATACACTAATAATTATAAACGCACTTATCATCATAAATAAACTTGCGTTCGTAAATGATATATCAACGTTTCCAAAACTTATCTCAGGACCAATTCTATAAACATTGAACTGATGCATTGGATTTGTTGACATTTTATTTTTTCAATTTTACTTAATCGTTATTTTTCTGCATTAGTTTTGCCGATCTAATGACATTTAAAATGCCAGCTGCAGAGCCAGCAAAAAAAAATATTACTGTTAACCAAGGTTTACTATCAAACCAATTGTCCAAAATAAACCCTATTATTGAGCCCACCAAAACAGCGGCAACCATTTCAGTGCTTAATTTTAGAGCTGTACCTAAAGATGAAGTATTCTTTTTATTGTTGGTAAATGAGTTTTTATTAGCTTTTTTCTTTGCAATTTTTAGGCGAGTACTCAATTCGCTAAATTTTTTCATTTGATTAAAATTTACGCAACCAATTCTTCAGCCCTTTCAAGATCGACTGCAACCAACTGGCTAACTCCCTGTTCGGGCATTGTTATACCATACAATCTATTCATTTTTGACATGGTTAAAGCATGATGCGTAACAATAATAAATTTTGTGCGAGTTATTTTTACTAATTCCTCGAGTAAATTACAGAACCTTGTTACATTAGCGTCGTCTAGAGGTGCATCGACTTCATCCAAAAAGCATATTGGCGCTGGGTTAGTTAAAAAAACTGCAAAAATTAATGATAAAGCGGTTAGTGCTTGTTCTCCTCCTGAAAGAAGAGTTATTGATTGCAATCTTTTACCTGGAGGACTTACTAGCATTTCTAAACCAGCTTCTAAAGGATCTTCGGAGTCTACTAATTCCAATTTAGCATTTCCTCCATTAAATAATTTTGTGTATACCTCGTTAAATTTTCTATTTACCTTTTCAAAAGCCTCAATTAATCTTTCTCTTCCTTTTTGATTTAGCTCATTAATACTTGCTTTTAATTTAATTATTGCCGAGATTAAATCTTCTCGGTCTTTTTGCATTTTTGTGATTTCCATTTTAGTCTGTTTTGTCTCTTCATCTGCTCTCAAATTTATTGAACCAAGTTTATCTCTTTCTCTTTTTTTTGCATCCAAAGTCTCCTCTTGTTCCAAAGCATCTGGAAAAACATCTTTTCCAAACAAATTAGATGAATTAAACAAGTTGGATTCATTAAGTTTAAGATCGCTTTCAATATGTTCCAGCAAATCTGTTTTTCTGTTTTGTAGGCCCTCCGTCTTAGCAGAAGCACTAGCCCTTTTTTCTCTTGCAACCATAGTCTTTTCTTGCACAGTTTTTAGCTTTTTATTATGATCTTCATAAATGATTTCAGCTTTATTTGTTTCTTCCTCAATTTTTGATTTTTCTTGTTCTGTTATTTTAATAGTTTGCAAAGTCTGGCCTTTTTTAACGGCAATATTTTCAGGGAGTTTTTCTAAATTAATTAAATTTTGAGCAATCTTTTCTTTTCTTATTTTTAATTCGTTCATCATTTTTTCCGAATTAGAATTCAAATTTTTCCAATTCTTAATTTCTTCATCAATATTTTTTGTTCTTTCTTGTCTTTTTATTGAGTCAGATTTTATTGTTTGATTTTTACTATATGCAGAAGCATAACTTTCTTGTGAAATTTTTATTTTGTGATTTAATTTATTTAGTTCCTCTAATATTTGATTATTTTTTACGTCTTCAAATTTTGAAATTAATGTTTTCAAGTTATTCATTGTCTTATTGATTAAGCTAGATGATTCGTCAATATTGCCTTCTTTCATATATTTATGGCACTTTTCCAAATCTGATAGAGAGTTTTTTATGATTTCTAAATTTTCTTTTGAACTAGAATTTATAACCAATTCTTGAGAGGTCTTTTCAAGTTTTTCTTGTTCAATTTTAAGGCTTTCAGTTGCTATGTTTAAGTCCTGGTTAGTTTGCTTTTCAAGTTCATAATATTTTGTCTCGACATCAATTAAATCTTTTTTTTCTTCTTTGAGTCTTTTTTCATTCGAAGAAGCGTCAATTAATATTTTTTTTTCTCTATCTATATCAATTTCTAACGTTTTTTCAGAATTAATTAAGCTATCTTTCTCACTTTTTATTCTAATTTCTTGTTCTTCTAGATTTTTTATTTCTAAATTTAGTCTCTGCAATTTAGATAGTATTTCAATATTTTTGTCTCTCAAAGGTTTCAATTTTAAATTTTCTTTTTCAAGTAGTTCGGTAAAATGGTTTAACTCAATTGTTAATCCACTTACTTCATCATCAAATTCACTAAAATTTTCATTTTCTAATTTAATATCTTTTTCAATATTCTGTAATTTTAAATAGTAAAGACCTGCTTCAAATTTTTTAATTTCTTCTGAAATCATTTTATATTTTGTTGCTTCTTCTGCCTGTTTTCTTAAATTTTCTAATTGTTTTTCTTGCTGTCTTCTTAGTTCATCTGATCTTTTTAAATTATTTTCTGCTGAATTCAGTCTTAATTCAGACTCATGTCTTCTTGCGTGAATTCCTAATATTCCAGCGGCCTCCTCTAAAATAGCTCTTCGATCCGATGGTTTTGCAGTAACAAGCGCTCCGATTCTTCCTTGGCCAATAATTGAAGGTGAGTGTGCTCCAGTAGATAGATCTGCAAAAAATGTTTGAGCATCTCTTGCTCGAACTTCTTTTTCATTAATAAAATATTTGGAACCCTTGTCTTTTTCAATTCTTCTCTTTACATCAATTTTTTCAAGGTTCCTAAATTGTATTAGTCCATCTTTTTCGGTATTTTCTAAACTAATAATTACCTCAGCAATATTTTTTGAAGGTTTATTAGCGGTGCCAGAAAAAATAACATCTTCCATCCCTGAGCCTCTCATGCTTTTTGCAGATGTTTCTCCCATACACCATCTTAAAGATTCTACAATATTTGATTTACCACAACCGTTAGGACCCACAATTCCTGTTAAACCGTTTTCGATTAAGAACGTTGTCTTTTCGACAAATGATTTAAAACCTGTTAATTGAATTTTTTTAAATTCCATAAAACTTATTATATTAATTTTTCAAGTGTTTTTTTTAAATTGTTGTATTCAAGATCATCTTTAAATATTTCATCGTTTATAACAATTGTTGGTGTTGATTTTATTTTAAATTTTTTTACAGCTTCAATTCTACTATTTAATATATAATTTTCCACGTCTTCAAAAGCTAAACATTTATCAAAATTGTCTTCATTAAGACCAAACTGTTTCACAGATTTTTTGAGATTTTGATTTATATCCTCTATTTTTTCACCTCTTATCCAACTTTCTTGTGTTTTATATAAGTGATCTAAAAAAGAAATTCTTTTTTCTTTATTTACACATTGGGTAATTTTTGCAGCATTAAGCGCTGCTAAGTCTAGAGGAAAATGTTTAAAATATATTTTTACGATTCCTGTATCTATATAATCTTTTTTAAGAAGGGGATAAATTTTAGCATGAAAACTCGCACAATGTGGACAAGTTAAAGATTGATAGGAATAAATCTTTATTTTTGCATTTTCATTTCCTTCGGTGATATCACTTAATTTATAATTTTCACCAGCAAAAGAATTTATACTTAAAAAAGAAAATAATAGAATACAAATTATTTTTTTCATTTTTGAATTACGTTTATTAATTCTATTAAAGATTTTTTTATTTTTTCGTTATTTAGTGATTTTAGAGAATTTTTAAATTTCTCTTTAGTGTTTGTGGAAATATTCATTTTTTTTTTATTAATATTTTCTTTTAAATTATTAAATGTTTCTAAACGAACGTTATTGAGAATTTTATAACCAAAAAAACCATTAATCTTTTCTATGATGGTATTTTTGCTAAATTCTATATTAACTTCATTTCCTCTTTGTACGTTTATTATTAAAGTTCCTGGAGCATTTTTCCCACTAGGCTTAAATGTTTTTGGGAAAGATACCTTTGATATTTCATTACCTACCAAATAATTCCACCTGTTTAGTATTTCAGAGTAAACAAAACCTTTTTTATTCAAGATTTTTTTTACGTTTTTTGGCAAAGAATTTTTAAACGATCGTAAACCTTGAATATAAAACGTCTTTTGTTTTATATTGTTTTTTATATGCATGAACTTGTGTCACTTTTACCAAAAAAAATACTTTATTGGTACGATAATAACAAAAGAATTTTGCCCTGGAGGATCAAAACACCAAAAAACAAAAAAGAATACTACGTACTTGTAAGTGAATTTATGTTGCAGCAAACACAAGTTAAAACTGTAATCCCATATTTTACAAAATTTGTTAAAAAAATTCCAAATTTAAAAAGTTTATCCACAAGTAATGAAAAAAAAGTTTTAAAGCTTTGGGAAGGACTAGGGTATTACAGAAGAGCAAGAAATTTACATAAAACTGCAAAGATTTTAGTCAAAAACTATAATGGTAAACTTCCAAAAAAATTCGAAGAAATTATAAAATTGCCGGGAATAGGAGAATATACGGCTAACTCATTATTGGCACTAGTTCATAACAAAGCATGTATTCCAATCGATGGAAATGTAAAAAGAGTTTTTTCGCGATTATTATTAATAAATACAAGTAATCAAAATATTGATAATGAGATTAAAAAAATTACTTATAAACTACCCAAAGTAGATAGAAATGCAGATTTTGCTGAAGCTTTAATGGAATTTGGTGCCTTAGTTTGCAAACCTCAAAATCCATTATGTAAAATTTGTCATTTACAAAAATATTGTAAATTTTTTAATAGTGGAAATTATATTTCTCCTAACAAAAAGTTTTCTATTAAAGAAAAAAAAATTAATATTTATTGTTACTTAAATAAATATAAAAAAGAGATAGCTCTAACTAAAAATAAAAATCTAAGTTTTTTAAATAACTTTAAAATGCCAGAAATTCAAATGGTAGTTGCAAATAATAATTTAAAAAAAAAGGGATGGCATTATTTATGCAGTTACAAAAATAATATTTCAAATATTAAAATGAATATAGATTTGTTTTATAAATTTACAAAAAACATACCAAAAAAATTTAATTGGTATTCCGTAGATAGATCGAACCATGAATTTATACCTTCGTTTACAAAAAAGATTTTTAAAAAAATAGCTAAAGTTTATAACTAAAAAAATTAGATTAAATTACACCAACAAATATGATATTTTTTTTTACTGATTCGTTATGAGAAAATATAAGACAATTTATGTAGATCCTTCTTGGAGATTTAAAAACTTTTGTCTAAGATTATCTATTGGAACTATTGAGCCTCCAACATTACAGTACCAGTAAGTCCAACCATTACAGCTTTCTGCACCAAGAATTTTGGCCGCTACTTTATGTATAGAGCCTTCAACAGAACTGTGTTTGATGCTACCATCAGCCATTATTTTAGCATTAATTTTTTTCTTTTGATCGAAAATGCTAGTTCCTGGTTTAATTATTCCCAATTCAACCAACGATCCAAACGGTACTCTTGGTTTAGACCTATTATTTTCTAGTGTATCTAAGTAGCTTTCCTCAATAACTTTAGCTTTATTAATTCTTTCTTCAGCAGCTTTAAAATATTTTTTATCTTTTTCTATTCCGAAATATTTTCTGCCTAATTTTTTTGCTACAACCGCAGTAGTTCCAGTACCCAAAAATGGATCTAAAATGGTGTCATCTTTATTTGTTGTTGCTAAAATAATTCTATGTAAAAGTGCTTCTGGTTTTTGAGTAGAATGGACTTTTTTTCCATTCTTTTTTAGCCTCTCTTTTCCATTGCATATAGGAAATGTCCAATCAGAACGCATTTGTAAATCATCGTTTAAGCACTTCTGGGATTGATAATTAAAAGTATATTTTGAATTTTTGTTTTTAGATGCCCATATTAAAGTTTCATGAGCATTAGTAAATCTTGTTCCTTTAAAATTTGGCATAGGATTATTTTTTTTCCATATAACATCATTAAGAATCCAGTAACCTATATTTTGAATATGGTAACCTACACGAAAAATATTATGATAAGATCCAATTACCCAAATAGCACCATTGTCTTTAAGAACTCTTTTGCATTCACTTAACCAATCTATACAAAAATTGTCGTAGTGTTCAAAATTTTTAAATTGATCCCACTTATCTTTAACTCCATTAACTTTACTATTATCTGGTCGTTTTAATTTCTTTCCTATTTGTAAATTGTAGGGGGGATCTGCAAAAATTAAATCAAAGGTTTTATCAGGAATTTTTTTTAATTCCTTAATACAATTTCCGTTCAAAATATTATTTTTTAGTTGCTCTATGTTCATCACGATTTCACGTGAATAATTAGACTCTAAACAAGAGTCGCGGTCAACTTGTGATTGAAATTAATTTACTTAAGTTGTGTTTATTTTTTTTTACCTAACAAGATGTTGTGCACAGGCTTAAAAGATTTTCTATGATGAATAGTGACACCAAATTTATTAATGGCTTTCAAATGTTTTTTTGTTCCATATCCAAAATTAGTGTTCCAACCGTAAGATCTATAATTTTTTGCTAATCTAGCTATGTATCTATCTCTTGCAACTTTAGCAATAATCGAAGCAGCTGAAATAGCAGAAATTTTTTCATCTCCTCGAATAATTGTTTTGTATTGATAACTCAAATTTTTTGGTGCATGAGTCCCATCAATCAAAATTATATTTGGTTTATGTTTTAAATTATTTATAGCCCTTTTCATAGAGAGTAAAGTTGCTTGCAAAATATTCAATTTATCTATTTCTTTTATTGAAGCCTTGCCCACAGAATAAATAGAATTTTTTTTTATATAATTTGCCAATTGTTTTCTTTCTTTAGCTGGAATTTTTTTTGAGTCCCTAAGTAAATTTTTATTGATACTTTTTTTTAATATTACTACTGCAGAAAAAACAGGACCAATCCAACTACCTCTACCCACTTCATCAACACCAGCAGTTAATTTCTTTTTATTCAAAAAATTTTACTTATAAAATTACAAATTTAGTTGATTCATTTTTTCTCTTATTAACTTTAAATCAGTCCAAGCTAATTTTTTTTGATCAGGTTGTCTCATTAAAAAAGCAGGATGAAAAGATGCTATTATAAATGGTTCACAGTTTCCAATTTGTTTTTTTATCCATTTCCCTCTCGCTTTTGAAATTACTTTATCATTTCCTATAATTGCATTTAGTGCTGTGCTACCTAAAAGCACGAGGATTTTTGGATTGATTATTTCTATATGCAATTTTAAAAAAGGGTAATATCTCTCAATTTCCTGATCGGTGGGTCTTCTATTTTTTGGCGGTCGGTAGTTTACTACATTTGATATGTATACTTTTTTTCTATCTAAGTTTATTGCTTCTAACATTTTATCTAACAGTTTTCCTGCACGGCCTACAAAAGGTAGACCTTCTTGATCTTCTTGTGCACCAGGTCCTTCACCTATAAGCATAATCTTAGAATTTATGTTTCCATCAGAAAAGACCATTTTATTTGCTGAATTTTTTAATTCACAGTTTTTTATTGATCCAATCATTTTTTTTAATTCTTCAAGTTGCTGTGATTTTCTTAGACCATTTGAGAATTTCTTATTGTTATTAAATCGATTTATAGGAGAATTATTTATTAACAAATCCATATTTAACAAATTATAATATTCAATAAGTGAAAAGATTTTTTGATTTATTTTTTTATTCATCGTAAATTATAGGATTTTATGTATTCAAGTTTACCAAAAATTTTTATTTATATCCTGATCTTTTTTAGTTTTATTTTAAATTCTAGTGCATATTCATCGAATAAAAAGATATTATATTCTAGAAAAAGTATTTCTAATTATTTTTCAGGAATAATTTCATCTAATAATAATAATAATAAATTAGCCTTAAAATATTTCAATAACTTAAATCACTTAAAAAATAATCATGATCAGTTTAATCGCGAACTGGTTTTTACACTAGTACAAACACAAGATTTTCCAAAGTTATTTTTATATTTAAAAAAACTAAGAAAAGAAAATTTAAAATTTTTCAATGCAAATTTATTATTAGGCATCAGTTACTTCTTAGAAAAAAATTATAAGAAATCTTCAAGTTACTTTAATTTAATTATTCAAACTAGAAAATTTTCTAATCTTGAAAAATTAATTGCACAATCACTTTTGAGTTATGTCAAGGTGTTTGAAAATCGCTTACACGATTATGAAACTGAACTTAATATTATTTCAAAATATTATAAAAATTTTGCTTTAATTAACAATACTTTTATAAGTTGTTATCTTGATAATAAAAATGTTGATGAAAATTTTTTAAGAATAATCAATCCTGATACATTAAATTTTACTAGGTATAATTTTTTTTATATTAATTTTCTTGTTTCGAAAAATCGTAATAATGAAGCCTTAAAAGTTTTAGAGAAAAATAATGATATATTTAATACCAACTTGCTTTTAGACCAAACTAAATCATGGTTAAAAAAAGGAAAAGCAAACAAAGTCAAAGATATATTTGATTGCAGGAATCCCAATCATTTAATCAGCGAGTTTTTTTATTTAATAGCCAATTTACATTCTAGCGAAGAAAATTATGCACTTTCAAATTTTTATTTGAATTTATCTCTTCATCTTAACCCCGATTTTATATTCAATAATGCACTGTTAGCGGAAAATTATTTTCACTTAAAAGATTATCAAAATTCAAAAAAAATTTATTTAATGTTCGATTCTAAAAATCAAATATATAGTTGGTATGCTAAAAAAAGACTTGTATGGATAAAAAGTAAAATAGAAGATGACGAATCTGCAATCAATTTTTTAAATAAAAGTTTTAAAAAATTAAAAAACCCTACGGTCAAAAATTATTATGATTTAGCAAATCTTTTCAAAAATTTTGAAAAATATGAAGACTCTATTAAATATTATACCAAGGTCTTAAACGACATTAGTAACGACAACCCATTATATTCTGAAATTTTATATAAAAGAGGTGTAAGTTATGAAAGATTGAAATTGTGGAAAAAATCTGAAAACGATTTAATTCAGTCATTAAATTTAGTTCCAGAAGAACCTTATGTATTAAATTATTTAGCTTACTCATGGCTTGAAAGAAATATTAATCTAGAAAAATCTGTTGGGATGTTAAAAATAGCATTTAACAAAAAAAGAGAAGATCCATATATTATAGACTCGCTAGGGTGGGGCATGTATTTGACCGGAAGATATGAAGAAGCAGAGAAGCTTTTGCAAAAGGCGGTTCAACTTATGCCCTTAGATCCCATAATTAATGATCATTACGCAGATATACTATGGAAATTAAATAAGGATTTACAGGCAAATTATTTTTGGAATTATGTTTTAAATCTAGAAACTACAGAAAATGAAATGAAAGATAAAATTAAAGCAAAATTAATTTTGGGTGTTCAAAATCATTCTTAAATAAGAAGAGATGAAAACATTTCTTATTTATTCATTTTGCAAAATAAACCTATCACTAAGAGTAATTGCAAAGTTGCGTACTGGACTACATAAAATTCAATCTATAGTAACTTTTGTCAATTTATTTGATATTATTAAAATTAAAGAAATTAATTCGGAACAAGATCAAATAAAATTTTACGGTAAATTTAAACATAATATTAATTTAAAAGACAATACTATCTCAAAGACACTAGATCTTTTAAGAAAAAATAATTACCTAAAAAAAAAAAAATTTAAAATTTATGTTAAAAAAAATATACCACACAGTGCTGGACTTGGTGGAGGTTCAATGAATTCAGCTGCATTAATAAAATTCTTTTTATCAACTTATAAATTTAATATAAATCAAGAAAAATTATATAAAATTGCAAATAAAGTAGGGTCGGACGTTTCACTGGGACTTAAAATTAGAAATACTTTTTTGTTCGATGATAAAAAATATCCTAAAAGATTCAAAGGAAAATTGAAATTACATGTTGTATTGGTTAATCCAGGAATAAAATGTTTATCTAAGGATATTTATTCAAGGAATAAACAATTCTCCAATTCTTATAAAAAAAAAATTAATTCAAATTTTCAAAAATTATTTAGCTTAGATAATATTAGATTAGACAGAAATGATCTTGAATATGTGGTTTTTAAATTGCATCCGAAAGTAAATACTCTCAATACTTTCATAAAAGAGCAAGAAAATTGTATCTTTTCAAGGTTAACTGGTTCTGGCTCAACGTGTGTAGGATATTTTAAAAATTTCAAAAGTGCTCAAAAAGCTAAAAAAAATATAATAAAAAAATTTCCAAATTATTGGTGTGAAAGGGCAAGGACTATATAAAGTAAAGTTTTTATGTTATATCAAAATGTATTTTGGGGCGTAGCCAAGCGGTAAGGCAGCGGTTTTTGGTACCGCGATCCTAGGTTCGAATCCTAGCGCCCCAGCCATTTATGCTTGATCAATTCAAATCATTTATTTCTCCTAATAAAGAATCCAGCCCCTTGGATAACATAAAAAATTTACAAGATTTAAAAAATATTGTGGCAACAAAATCAATTTTTTCAATTTTAGATAATCAAGATAAAAGTAATAAATTAAAGTTCGTAGGGGGATGCGTTAGGAAACTATTAAACAAGGAAAAGGTCAATGATATCGATATTGCAACAAGTTTAACTCCTAGCGAATTAAAAAATATTCTTACAGAAAAAAAAGTATTTTTCACTGAGATAGGCATAGCTCATGGAACAATTACCGTTGTAATTAATAAGATAAGTTTTGAAATAACTACTTTAAGAAAAGATGTATCCACCGATGGTAGACACGCAAATGTTGAGTTTATTTCAGATTGGGAAACGGATGCTAAAAGAAGAGATTTTACAATTAATGCAATTTATTCAGATTTAAAAGGTGAAATATATGATCCCTTAGATGGTTTAGCAGATTTAAAAAACGGAATTGTCAAATTTATTGGTGATCCCAATGAAAGAATTAAAGAAGATTATTTAAGAATTTTAAGATATTTTAGATTTTATACTCAATACAGTAAGCATAAACATGATATTGCAACTATTCAATCTATCAAAAAAAATTTAGATGGAATAGCGAAAATTTCAAAAGAAAGAATCCTTGATGAATTTTTTAAAATTTTAAATTTAAAAAATTTTTATGAGCTATTTAACGATGAGGTTTCTTGTTCAGTAATTTTGACTATTTTTCCACAATTGAAGTACTATGATCGCTTTAGAAGTATAAAAAATATACCCTATAGAATCATCAGTAGATTAAATATTCCTTTGATTTTATCAATTTTATTAATTGATAAATCAGATAATTGTGAATTTTTTTTATATAAATATAAATTTTCAAACAAAAATAAAAACAAGATATTATTTTTACTTAACAAATATAAAGAAATTAATATCGAAGAATTATTAGATGAACAAAAATTGGTTAAATTATCTTATTTAAATAGCACAGCAGAAATCATTGACTGGCTAGTTTTTTCAACCTTTATAGCGGAAAAAATAGATTTTAGCATAGTTGAAAAACGCATCATTTTTTTGGATAAATTAATATTGCCAGTTTTTCCGATCACAGCAGATTATTTGAAATTAAAATATAATTATTCTGAAAGTAAAGAATTGGGCTTGGCCTTAAAAAAGTTAGAGCAATCTTGGATAGATAATGAATTTATTATTGATAAAAATGAAATTAAAAATATTCTAAAATTAGGTTAAAAACTAGATATATTTTACATCTTTGATTTTAAATGTCTTTTCTCCAGCAGGAGAAACGAATTTAGCTATGTCGTTTTTATTTTTTCCAATTAATCCTTTTCCAATAGGTGCCCTAAAATAGACTAGGTTCTTTTTAATATTTGCTTCGTCTTTACCCACTATCTTGAAAATTTTTTTTTCATTTGTTTTAGTATTAATTAATTCGACAGTAGACCCAAATATTACTTTTCCATTATTTTCGATTTTAGTTACATCAATAACATTTGCTCTTGCGATAATATCGCCAATTTCTACTATTCTACCTTCCAGGGCGACTAAACATCTCTCCCTCGCTATTCGGTCCATCCATAACTTCAAAGCTTGCGGCAATCTTCTTCGCTTGTTCTTTCGAAAACTCAGGTCCCCCTTTTTCTGTTAAGTTTCTATAACTTAAATATTGAACTGAGTGACAACTAGCACACACTTCATTATATACTTGATAACCTCTTTGCAAAGCTGCCCTGTCAAACTTGCCGAATATTCCTTCAAAACTCCAATTTGTCTTAATTAAATCTATTCTGGATACCTCTGCTGTCACACTAAGATTAATGAAAATTATCAATAAAGGAGAAATACACAAAACCTTGAATATTTTTTTAAATTTTTTTTGCATGATATTTTTCACCTATTGCTCATTGTTTTTCTGAAGATAATTTACTCTCATCACCCAATACTGGATCGGAAATACTTAGCGGAAGTGGGATGGTTTTTTCCTTAAAACCTAATAACGGCATTATCACAATAAAATGAACAAAATAATAAATTGTAGAAATTCTACCTATTATTAAATACATTCCCTCGGGTGGTTTGGCGCCAATATATCCAAGTACAATAACATCAATAACTAATATCCAGAAAAACACTTTGTATAATGGTCTAAAAACAGCCGATCTAACTTTAGAAGTATCAAGCCAAGGTAAAAACATTAGAATAAAAACGGCAGCAAACATTACAACAACTCCTCCTAGTTTGTCGGGGACAGATCTTAGAATTGCATAAAAAGGAAGCAAATACCATTCGGGTACTATATGTGAAGGTGTAACCATTGGATTCGCTTCAATATAATTATCCGGGTGACCTAGTACATTTGGAACAAAAAATACAAATCCCAAAAAAATAATTAAAAATATTAGCAAAGCATAGAAATCTTTAATTATAATGTAAGGATGAAAAGGAACTGTTTCTTTTGAAGGTTTCTTAATATCTATACCAACAGGATTGTTATTACCTGGAATATGCAGTGCCCATATATGTAAAATTACTAGTCCAAAAATCAAAAAAGGAAACAAATAATGCAAGCTAAAAAATCTCGTTAAAGTTGGGCTGCCTACTGCATATCCTCCCCAAAGCCATGAAGTAATACTATCTCCAACTAAAGGTATAGCGCTAAATAAATTTGTTATAACTGTAGCCGCCCAAAAACTCATTTGTCCCCAAGGTAAAACATAACCCATAAATGCTGTTGCCATCATCAACAAATAAATAAGCATTCCTATAATCCAAATTATTTCTCTAGGTGCTTTATAAGATCCATAAAACAACGCCCTAAAAATGTGTATGTAAACCGCCAAGAAAAACATTGAGGAACCGTTTGCATGAAGGTATCTAATTAGCCAACCATAATTTACATCTCTCATGATATGCTCAACACTCCCGAAAGCTAGGTCCGCATGAGCTACATAATGCATTGCTAAAACTAAACCTGTGATTATCTGAATAATTAAAAAAAAAGTAAGAATTCCTCCAAAGGTCCACCAATAATTTAAATTTTTGGGGGTTGGATAATCATTTATATGATGCGCTAAAGTTAATAATGGTAATCTGCTATCAAACCATTGTCCAAGTTTAGATTTAGGTACATACTTTTCTTCACTCATCAACTTAACCTATTTTGATTGTATTGTTGTCTACAAATTCATATTTGGGTATTTCAAGGTTTGTAGGAGCCGGACCTTTTCTTATTCTGCCCGAAGTATCGTAATGAGATCCATGACATGGGCAAAACCAACCGCCAAAATCTCCTTTTTCTCCTAAAGGTACACATCCAAGATGTGTACAAACTCCTGTCATTATAAGCCACTCTGATTTCTTCACTCTATCTTCATCTTTTTGAGGATCTATTAATTCACTTAAATTTACATTTTGAGCTTTACTTATTTCTTCCTGAGTCCTTCTTCTTATAAAAACTGGTTTACCCCTCCAAAGCACTGTAATTGTTTTACCTAGTCCAACTGTGCTTATATCTACCTCAGTCGTAGCCAAAGCCTTAACGGATGCATCAGGATTCATTTGATCAATTAATGGCCACACAGCTGCTCCAACACCAACTGCTCCTAAAGCATAAGAAGCGGTAAATAAAAAATCTCTTCTTTCGCTAGTTTCTTTCTTTTGTTCTTTATCTACAACTTTAATAGAAACAAATACCCACGAAAGATATAAAAATATAATTAAAAGGACAATAACTGTTGTCAAAAATGCATATGATGAACTCATTTTTCAAATCCAGATTTATTTTTTTATAATTATTAATAAAGTATGTAATATATATTTCTTTTATAAAAAAATATATTTTTTTCTACTACAAGAATGACACAGTCAAACTTCAAAAGTTCTACTCTAATTAAAGTTGCACTTTATGAACCAGATATACCTCAAAATACTGCCGCAATAGTACGGCTGTGCGCATGTTTTGGAGTTAGATTAGATATTATTGAACCTTGTGGATTTTTTTTAAGTGACAAAAGATTTAAAAGGGTAGCGATGGATTATATAAATATATGCAAAGTAAAATCATTCAAAGATTTTACCGAGTTTAAAAAGGACAAAAAAAATGAAAGAATAATCTTAATGACCACAAAGGCAAAAAGGAAATATTTCGACTTTAAATTTAATCAGAATGATACGTTATTATTTGGCCGTGAAAGTGCTGGTGTTTCCCAGTTAGTACATAAAAGTGTAGATTATAAGTTGACTATTCCAATACAAAAAGAAGCTAGATCTCTTAATATAGTTTCAAGTGTAGCAATCACTTTGACTGAGGCTCTAAAACAAAATCATTATTTATAAAAATGGAAATTGAAATTAAAAAAAATTTAGCAAAAAACTGGTTCATTTTACTAAGAGATATCATTTGTTACGAAATTGAAGAATTAGAAAAAGAATTTGGAATCAAAAAAAATAAGAAACCAAAAAAATTGGAATCTCAAATATGGAAAAAATCCAATAATAAAGATGAGGGTGGTGGTGAATTTAGAATTTTACACGATGGACTGGTGTTTGAAAAAGTTGGAGTAAATTTTTCAGAAGTATACGGTAAATTTAATGCAAATTTTAAAAATAAGATTTTAGGGGCAAAAAAAAACCCTAGATTTTGGGCTTCAGGTATTTCAGTGGTAATGCATATGAAAAATCCAAAAATTCCCGCAATGCATTTAAATACTAGATTTATTTTAACACAAAAGAATTGGTTTGGTGGAGGAATAGATATAACACCGTGTATAAAAGATTTAAAAGAAACTAAATGGTTTCATAGAGAGTTGAAAATAACTTGTGATCGTCATAACAAAAAATATTATACAAAATATAAGAATTGGTGTGATAAATATTTTTACTTAAATCACAGAAAAGAAACGAGAGGCGTTGGAGGTATATTTTTTGATTATAAAAAATATAACTGGAATAAAGATTTTTCTTTCGTAAAAGATGTGGGAAACACTTTTACTTATATATTCAAAAAAATTATTAAAAAAAAAATGTTTAATAAATGGACAAAAAAAGAAAAAAAAAATCAACTTTTAAAAAGAGGTCGATATGTTGAATTTAATTTATTATATGACCGTGGCACTCAATTTGGTCTTAATACTGACGGAAACACTGAAGCTATATTAATGTCTTTACCACCTGTTGCAAAATGGAATTAAACTATGGATAAAGAACCAGTAACAGTTAATGGATTGGAAAAATTAAAAAAAGAGTTAGATCATCTTAAAAATACTAAACGTCCGAATATCATCACTGCAATCGCTGAAGCAAGATCACACGGAGATTTAAAGGAAAATGCCGAGTATCATGCTGCCAAAGAACAACAATCTCTTTTGGAAGGTAGAATAGTAGAAATTGGCGATATTATCGCAAGAGCAAATGTTATTGATGTAACTAAAATCGAAAATAATGGAAAAGTAATATTTGGG
>AZYC01000005.1 GCA_000513075.1 alpha proteobacterium SCGC AAA288-G21
TAACACTTGCAAATTGTGTATAGCCCCCCGGATATATTTCTCCTACACGCCAACCCGTTAAAATTACATTATCACCAATTTTAAAATTGGCATTCTCGCTTTCTACTACTTTCCCCGAAAAATCTATCCCAGGTATTTGGGGGTACTCCTTAACAAGTTTTCCACCATCATTTAAAATTAACGCATCTTTATAATTTAAACCTGAATAATCAACTTCTACTAAAATATCTCCATTTTTAAAAAAACTTTTTTTTAGATTTTTTACTTCTCTAGTAAAATTATTTTCAGTTTGATTAATTACAATAGCTTTGAATTGATCAATCATTAATTCAAAATAGCTATTTTAAACTATTAGATCAAATTATTTGTTACTTATAAATTTCAGATAACGATTTTGATAACTTAAATCTTCTTTTAAAAGACCTAAGTAATGGTTGGTAACCGTAGAGGCTTTTGCTTTTCTAACACCTCTCATGGTCATGCACTGATGAGTAGCATCGATCGTAACCGCAACCCCCCTAGCATCCAGTGTATCCATTAGGGTTTTAGCAATTTGCATTGTTAATCTTTCTTGTGTTTGTAAACGTTTAGAAAAAGCTTCAACTACTCTTGCTAACTTACTAAGTCCTACAATATTCTTTGTCGGTATATAAGCTATATGGGCTACTCCTATTATGGGCGCCATGTGGTGTTCACAATGACTCTCAACTGTAATATTTTTTTCTACTACCATATCGTCATATCCCTCTACTTGACTAAATGTTTTTCTTAAAAAGCTTTTTGCGTCTTGCGTGTATCCTTGAAAATATTCTCTGAAAGCTTTAATAAGTCTCTTAGGAGTTCCTATTAAACCTTCCCTATACGGATCTTCACCTATCCATTCAATTATAGTCCTAAAGGCTTGTTCAGCTTCACTATCAGAAACCTTGCTTAATTTCTTTTTGCTTTCGTCAATATTTTTTACTAATTTCATAATTCGTATTATGATTTATATATTTTATTTAAGTATTGTAAAACGATATTTCCATACATTATTATATAAATATCTAAAAAAATTATGTTTAAAAAAAGAGAAAATGTCACAGATATAGAGGAGGGTAAGTATTTATCTCCAAAATTTAATGAGACAGGTCTAATTCCAGTTATCACCATGGATGTAAAAACTAAAGAAATTTTGATGCATGGATATATGAATGATGAAGCTTTAAAAAAAACAATTGAAACAAAAGAAGTACATTATTGGAGTAGATCAAAAAATAATATTTGGCATAAAGGGGAGATTAGTGGATTTAGACAGAAAGTAATTGAGATGAGAATTGATGACGATCAAGATGCAATTTGGGTCACAGTTGATATTGGAGATGGTAGTAGTTGTCATGTAGGATATCGCTCTTGCTTTTATCGTGACATCCCATTAGGTAAAATAAATGATTCAAAAAAAATCGAAATGAGTTTTAAAGAAAAAAAGAAAATTTTTGACCCAAAAAAAATATATAAAGACGAACCCAACCCTACAAAAATTTAATGCCAGAAGAAGAATATCAAAACAATGTATTAGGTGAAAAACTTGAAGAGTGTTCAAACAATCCGTTAACAGGATTTTTCAGAGATGGTTGTTGTAATACCGATAACTCTGATCAGGGATTACATACGGTTTGCGCAAAAGTAACAACGAAATTTTTAGAATGGGGTAAAGTAGTTGGCAATGATTTAATTACACCACACCCTGAATTTGGTTTTCCAGGTCTAAAAGAAGGAGACAGATGGTGCGTGTGTGCTACTTGGTATGCAAGGTCAATTGAAGAAGGTACGGCATGCCCTATTTATTTAAAAAGAACTAACGAAAAAACTTTACAGTTAATTCCAATTGAAAAATTAAAAAAACACGCAATAGATTTATCTTAAATTACATATTACCATAACGAGGTCCTCCGCTTCCTTCAGGAGTAACCCAGGTAATATTTTGAGAGGGTTCTTTAATATCGCAAGTTTTACAGTGAATGCAATTTTGAGAATTAATTACAAACTTTGGATTTAAATTTTGTTGATCTCTTTGAACTTCATAGACTCCAACTGGACAATATCTTTGAGCAGGTTCATCAAATTTATCAAGTGTATACTTAATAGGCAATTCTTTATCTTTTAGTTTTAGATGAATAGGTTGATTTTCAGCATGATTGGTACCTGTCAAATAAACTGAGCTGGTTTTATCAAAAGTAATTTTTCCATCAGGATTAGGATAATTAATTTTTGGCATTTGACTTGCGGGTTTTAAAGTTTCGTGATCTGCGTGTTTGTGTCTTAAGGTAAAAAGGAGTTTTCCTCTAAACAATATTTGATCCAATCCTGTGAACAAAATGGCCAAAAATAATCCCCAAGCAAAGCTTGGTTTTATATTCCTTGCTGCGTGAAGTTCTTTAAATGCCCAGCTTTTTTTGAACTTCTTTTCGTAAATAGATAAATCAGATTTATTTTTGATATGCTCCACTATGGTTTCAGCTGCGATTATTCCACTTTTCATAGCGGTATGAGAACCTTTTATCTTTGGCATGTTTAAAGTGCCCGCATTACAACCAATTAATAATGCGCCAGGCATAAACATTTTTGGTAAACTTTGAATACCTCCTTCTATTAAAGCTCTGGCACCATAAGAAATTCTTTTTCCTCCTACCAACATTTTTCTGATTGTTGGATGTGTCTTAAATCTTTGAAATTCGTCAAAAGGTGATAGATGAGGGTTTTGATAATCAAGACCAATTACATAACCAATATAAATCTGTTTTTTTTCAGCATGATAAACAAAGCTTCCTCCATAAGTTTTGCTATCAAGTGGCCATCCAGCTGTATGCATTACTAAGCCCTCTTGGTGCTGGTTTTCACTTACTTCCCAAATTTCTTTGAAGCCAATTCCATATTGTTGAGGATCCTTTCCTTGATCAAGCTGATATTTGTTAATCAAAAGTTTTCCTAGGTGACCTCTGCAGCCCTCTGCGAAAACCGTAACTTTTGCATGTAATTCCATTCCTTGTTCGTAGGTGTCTTTTTTATTGCCATCTTTATCTAAACCCATGTCTAAAGTTCCAACCCCTTTAACAGAACCATCTTCCTTGTATAAAATTTCACTTGCTGGAAAACCCGGAAATATTTCCACACCTATTTTTTCTGCTTGTTCTGCTAGCCATCTACATAAGTTTGCAAGGCTAATAATATAATTGTTATGATTTTTTTGAACTGAAGGTAATAACCAGGTTGGCCAACTTAATGATTTATTTTTGCTAAGAAACAAAAATTTTTCTTTAGAAACTTTGGTTTTTATTGGTGCCCCTTCTTCTCTCCATTTAGGTAATAGTTCATCGAGCGCTTTTGTTTCAAAAACGTTTCCACTTAAAATATGTGCCCCAACCTCTGCTCCTTTTTCTAAAACGCAAACATTTAAATTTGAGTCTAATTGTTTTAATTTAATAGCAGTTGCCAAACCTGAAGGTCCAGCTCCAACGATAACAACATCGTATTCCATTGCTTCTCTAGCCATGAAAGAACTATATCAGACCTTTTATTTTTGAATAGTATTGAGTTTATTCAACTCTTCTAAAAATTGTGGTAGCACTTCAAATAAATCAGCTTCGAGACCGTAATCTGCAATACTAAAAATAGGAGCTTCGCCATCTTTATTAATTGCTACTATAACTTTACTTTCTTTCATTCCCGCCAAATGTTGAATTGCTCCTGAAATACCCACTGCAATATATAAATCCGGAACAACCACTTTTCCTGTCTGTCCAACTTGATGATCATTACCGATGTATCCAGCATCTACTGCAGCACGTGATGCCCCTACAGCTGCATTTAATTTATCAGCAATGGCATTTATTAATTTAAAATTTTCTCCACTTTGCAGACCTCTTCCCCCTGAAATTACTACACGAGCCGTACCAAGTTCAGGTCTTTCTGTTTTGGTCTCTTCCCTTTTAATAAATTTTGAAACATTGGGTATGTCTATCGGTTCAACTTTTTCGATTGAAGATGATTCTTTAGAGATCGGCGCTGGATCAAAAGAAGTAGGTCTTATTGTTAAACATTTTTTTTTATCATTACTTTTTACAGTTGCAAAAGCATTTCCAGCATAAATTGGACGGATAAAAGTATCCGCACTATTAATTTTAATAATATCACTTATCTGAGAAGTATCTAATAAAGCTGCTACTCTTGGCATAAAATTTTTTCCAAATGTATTAGCCGAACTAATTATATGAGTATAACTTTCAGCTAATTTAACAATCAGTGGTGTTAAATTTTCAGCCAAATAATTCTCATAATTTGGAGAATCTGAGTACAAAACTTTTTTTACAATAGGAACTGCGGCTACTTCCTTTGCTACATTTTCACATTTATTGCCGGCAACCAAAACATGAATATCCGCATCTATTTTTGATGCAGCACTAATTGCATTTAACGTAAACACTTTTAAATTTGAATTATTGTGCTCAGCAATTACTAAAACAGACACTATATTACTTTAGCCTCATTTTTAAGCTTGCTTACCAACTCTGCTACGCTAGAAACTTTAATACCACCTTTTCTCTTTGGTGGTTCTTCAACTTTTAACTGCTCAATTCTATTTGATATATCTACTCCAAGATCTTTGGCNATTAATTGTTCTATTGGTTTTTTCTTTGCTTTCATAATATTTGGCAACGATGCATATCGTGGTTCATTTAACCTTAAATCACAGGTAACAACAGCAGGTAAATTCATCTCCACAGTTTCTAAGCCTTCATCTACTTCTCGGACTACTTCTATAATTTTATCTTTTAATTCAACTTTTGAAACAAAAGTGCCTTGCGGCCAACCCAACATGGCTGCCAACATTTGACCAGTTTGATTGCAATCATCGTCTATGGCCTGTTTGCCCATAAAAACCAAATCTGGTTTTTCTTTTTCTACAATTTTTTTCAAAATTTTGGCTACACCTAGAGGTTCTATATAACTGTCAGTTTTAACATGAATGCCTCTATCAACACCCACAGCTAAGGCTTTACGTACTGTTTCTTGAGCTTTTTCTTCTCCAATTGTAACGGCAACAACTTCTTTTGCTTTTCCAGATTCTTTAATTTTTACTGCTTCTTCAACTGCATTATCATCAGGTGGATTTGTTGCCATTTTAACATTATCTGTATGTACGCCTGTTCCATCTTCTTTCACTCTAACTTGAACGTTGTAATCGATAACTCTTTTAACAGCGACCAATATTTTCATTTAGGCTCTTAACAATTTATTTTCTGGATCGTAAGGACTTTCTTCAATAATAGAAGTTTTGTGTATCTTTCCTAAAATATCAATTTCTAAATCTTGCCCAACTTTCGCAAGTTCAGGTTTAACCATACCAAGAGCAAGAGATTTATTTAAACGAAAACCAAAATCTCCCCCTGTTGCTCTGCCCACAACAGAACCGTTACTATATATTGGGTTGTTACCCAAAACATCTGCATCAGTTGTACCGTGAACTTCCATGGTAACTAATTTGTTAGAAAAACCTTTTTCTCTCCAACGGTTTAATGCCTCAAGGCCAATAAAATCTCCTTTATTTGGATGAACAAATCTATCAAGTCCAGACTCATAAGGTGAGTATTCTATGGAAAGTTCGGTTCCAACCAATTTATAAGATTTTTCAACTCTTAGACTATTCATTGCTCTAATACCATATGGTTTCAAATTCAAATTTTTTCCTGCTTCCATTAATTTATCAAAAATATGATTTTGATATTCAATTGGATGATGTAATTCCCAACCTAGTTCTCCAACAAAGTTTACTCTCATTGCATTACAGGGAGCTAAACCAATATTGATATTTTGTGCACTCAACCATTTGAATTTTTCACTAGAAAAATCAGTCTTTGAAATTCTTTGCATTAATTCCCTAGCCTTTGGTCCGGAAATAACCAACACCCCAATGCTATTTGTCAAATTTTCAAACTGAACTGAACCATCTTTTGGCATCCATTTATAAATCCAATCATGATCTAGTCTTTGAAATGCTCCGGCTGATACTAAATAAAAACTATTTTCTGATTCTTTCATAATTGTAAATTCAGAATGAACTCCACCTTTTGTGTTTAATGCGTGACAAAGATTAATTCTGCCTATTTTTTTTGGGAGCTTATTAGCTACTAATTTATCCAAAAATTCTTCTGCCTTAGGTCCTTTAATTCTGCATTTCGCAAAAGCTGTCATATCTAACAGACCAACATTTTTTTTTACATTTTCGCATTCTTTTTCCATTGACTTAAACCAATTTGATCTTCTAAAAGACCAGTCATCTTCTTGTTTAGCTCCATCAGTTGCAAAAAAGTTTGCTCGTTCCCATCCAAATTTTTGACCAAAAACTGCACCTAGTTTTTTCAAACGATCATAACAGGGTGCTTGTCTTAAAGGTCTGCCTGCTTCTCGTTCTTCGTCTGGATAATGAATAATAAAAACATTTCTATAAGCTTCTTCATTTTTCTCAATTAAATAGGATTTTGTTGCATAGGAACCGTATCTTCTAGGCTCAACACCTAACATGTCAACAGTAGGTTCTCCATCAATAATCCATTCTGCAAGTTGCCAACCTGCACCTCCGGCGGCTGTTATCCCAAAACTATGTCCTTCATTGATCCAAAAATTTTTTAATCCCCATGCAGGTCCAACTATTGGATTTCCATCTGGGGTGTAACAAATAGCTCCATTGTAAACTTTCTTAACACCCACTTCTCCAAAAGCAGGTACTCTTTTAATTGCTGATTCAATATGAGGAGCTATTCGATCTAGGTCCTCTTGAAATAATTCATATTCACTATCTTTTGATGGACCATCAACATAACAACAAGGAGCGCCTGATTCGTAAGGTCCCAAAATTAATCCTCCAGCCTCTTCTCTCATATACCAAGAATAATCACTATCTCGAAGTACACCCATTTCTGGCTTACCTTCTTTTTTTCTTTTTTGAATTTCTGGGTGAGGTTCGGTAACAATGTATTGATGCTGAACAGGAATAACTGGTATTTCTAATCCTACCATATGGCCAGTTTGACGAGCAAAATTTCCGCTACATGAAACTACATGCTCACAAGAAATTTCACCTTTATCTGTAATAACAACCCAGTCATCTTTTGTCTGTTTAATTTCTGTAACGGTAGTGTTACGATAAATTTCTGCACCACGATTTCTTGCACCTGTTGCTAGGGCTTGTGTAACGTCGGCAGGTTGAATATATCCGTCTTCCGGATGCTGAATAGCTCCGACTAAACCTTCAATATTACATAACGGCCAGATCTTTTTTACTTCCTCAGGTTTTAAAAATTTAACATTCACTCCAATCGTTTTGGCAACTCCAGCGTACTGATGATATTCATCCATACGTTCCTGGGTCTGCGCTAAACGAATATTTGAAACGACACTAAAACCAACATTTTTTCCGGTCTCTTTTTCTAAGGTTTTATATAAATTAACTGCATATTTGTGTAATTGACCCACAGAATAACTCATATTGAAAAGCGGTAATAATCCTGCTGCATGCCAAGTTGATCCCGATGTTAATTCTTTCCTTTCAACTAAAACAACGTCTGACCATCCTTTTTTCGCTAAGTGATAGAGCATACTAACTCCAACAGCTCCTCCTCCAATGACAACAACTTTGGCTTTTGATTTCATAAAATAAATATGATTTAATTTTACCAATTTCTAAATGGAAGAATATAATAGGTCAAGTTAGTTCTAAAAAAGATGAATAATAATCTTACTAAAATTGTAACTTTAATACCTAGCGCAACCGAGATCGTTGCTTTTTTGGGTCAAAAAAATTCAATTGTTGGACGTTCCCATGAATGTGACTACCCGAATGATTTAAATAATGTAATAAAATTAACATCACCAAAAATAAATGTTGAGGGAACAAGCGGTGAAATCAATAAACAAATTAATACTATATTAGAAAATTCATTATCCGTTTACAAAGTTAATATAAAAAAACTTAAAGAATTAGATCCAGATTTTATAATAACCCAAGCACATTGCGATGTATGTGCCGTAAGTTTTTCAGAGGTAAAGAGCATAGTAAATAAATATCTTGATNGACAAACTAAAATTATATCCCTAGAACCCAATACTTTAAATGATGTTTTTAATGATATTAAAAGAGTTGCAAAAGATCTTAATATAGAAAATGAAACTAACAATAAACTAATTAATAATTTAAAAATTAGAATAGAAAAAATAAAAAATTTAGCTGCTACAAAAAAACAAAAACCATTGGTAGCTTGCATAGAATGGATTGATCCACTCATGATTGCGGGTAACTGGATACCAGAAATGGTAGAGATCGCTGGAGGAACTAACATATTAGGAAAATCTGGTGATAATTCTCACTGGATAAAATTTGAAGAAATTATAGATCAAAATCCTGAAATTATTATTTTTATACCATGTGGTTTCAATATAAAAAAAACAAAAGAAGAGCTAAACAACTATATTAATAAAAATAATAGTATTCGCTTATTAAAAGCTTACAAAAATCATAAATTTTTTGTTGCGGATGGAAATCAATTTTTTAATAGACCTGGGCCACGATTAGTTGAATCTTTAGAAATATTTGCTGAAATAATACACCCTGATATTTTTAATTTTAAACACAAGGAAGATGGCTGGATTAATTATAATGATTAAAAAAATTATACTTCTACTTGCAATCATTTCTCCTTTTTTAGGATATTATTTTACCGTTTATCTTTTAAAATTTGAGAAGAAAAAAATTCCTATTTTAAAACTGTCTATTTTGAGCTTAGTTTTACTTGTGTCTGTACTAATATTTTTTAGATATTTTAGTCATATTTCGCCTGATACAAAATACTATCCTCCTAAGGTAGAAGATGGGAAAGTAATTCCTGCTGAAAATAAATAATTAAATCGAACTTCCAAGAGATACTGGCAAAGACACTGATGTTGTTAACCAACAATTATTTAAAGATCCTTTATTTAAAAATTTTTCAATTTGCCAATTATATTTGAAGAAATTTTTTTCTCTATCTAAAATAGTTACTTCATAAATAAATTTTTTTTCTGACTTAAAAATCTCTATAATTTTATGTTCTGTATGATTTAATAAAATTTTATAACCCTCCTCATTTAATAATTTAATAAATCTTGAAAGTGGGCCAGTAAATCTTTTATTTGAAGGATGAGCAAATTCCCAGGTCTGTTCAATTCCAGCATTTTTATAAGGTTTATTATTATTTTTTAACGCACTCAATTGTATTTTAACTACATCAAATGGTTTGAATTCATTATTTGGTTTAAGTAATTCGGCTGAAGTTTCATAAAAACTAAAGAGAGAGAAAAATATTAATATATAAAAATATCCTACTACTATTTTCACTTAATTTATTGACATTGTATTTATCTTATCCATCACAAAGGAAAGTGAAACTATGGAAATAATTAAAAAAGCAATTATAACTACTCCTGCTGACTTAAAATTACTTTTAAAATTCAATGTTTCCCTAACTCCTATTATCAATGATGCAAAAATCCAAAACTGAGTAAGGAATACAATCGGTACTACTAAACTAGGCATAAATACAAAAAATCTTAACAGACCTGGAGCGTGGGCAAAACCCACTGTTATTAAAATTTTTTTAAAGTTTGCATTTGTGCTTGGATCAGGAAATAATTTTATTCCTATTACATAAATCAACACTGCCCATACTATCCAGCTTAGAAGTGCTGTAACTCCAGAAAAGATAATGTTAGTTTTATAGAGTGTACTTAAAGCTATGGCTCCTGCCACTCCATCCAATACCATGATCAATCCAGCATAATACAGGGATAATTCTCCAAAAGTATTTGGATCTTTGTAAAGATTTTTATCTAGCTTAATTGATCTAATTATAACTTTTGAAAAATATTCAAACATAAAGCCCTATAACTAATTATTTATTTAAAACGGCTAAAACTTCTGCCTCTCTAGTATTTTCATTAAAAGACCGTGTAAATGGTATCGGAACAACTACTGCTTTAACCGGTTTTTTAGAATATTTTTTTGGTAAGTGAACTCTATATTTTTTACCAAAATTACCAATTGGAAATCCTTTATTATTTAAATTTCCCTCATACGGAACATATCCCATTGCAATATTTTGTTTTTTTTCAGGATGATACCAGGGTGAAGTTATATAACCAACCGGCTTACTGCCACTGTTTGAAATTAACCAAAAATCTGGCGCATATTCCTCAATGGGTTTTCCTCCCAATTCAAGACCCACAAGCTGGAGTTTATAAGGTTTTTCTCCTTTTTTAAGCTGTTCTTTCATTTTTTCCAGCGCTTCTTTTCCTACATAGTCTGTTTGTTTATTCCACTCACCCTTCCCTGATAAAGAAACTTGATAACCCAAATTACATTGAAATGGATTATGTTCTTGGTCCATATCCTGTCCCCAAGATAATATTCCTGCCTGAATTCTTCTGTGATGTGCGGGAGCAATAACCATTAATTTATGTTTTTTTCCAACTTTAAGAACAGCGTTCCACATATCTTCTGCATGTAAAGTTGCATTACGAAGATAAATTTCATAACCCGCTTCTCCAGAAAATCCTGATTGTGAAATAACACAACTTCTTCCTCCAATGTTTGCTTCAGCTAAACCATAAAAAGGAATATGATCCATATCTACTTGATCACCAATTAAATCTTGCATTAGAGCTTTAGCTTTTGGACCTTGAATTTGTACTGGACATACATCTATTTCATCTATTTCAACGTTGAATCTTTTATCAGCATTAACGCCTTGTAAATACATACCAATATCGGAGTCTGATAAACTAAACCAAAATTCATCATCCCTAACCCTCATTAAAACTGGATCGTTAAGTACACCTCCTTTGTTATTGCACAAAACAACGTAACGTCCTCTCATAGGTGAAATTTTTTTTGCATCACGCGTTATTACATAATCTGTAAATTTTTCAGCATCAGGTCCTTTAACACAAATTTGTCTTTCAACAGCAACATTCCACATTGTTACGTGGTTTTTAATTGCCTCGTATTCAACCATGGCACCACCTTTTTCAGGTTTTACATATCCTCTTGGATGATAAACACGATTGTAAATAGTAGCTCTCCAACAACCTGCTTTCATTGATAAATGCCAATATGGAGATTTTCTAACCCGCGTTGAAATCAACATTTCTACTTTTGTTGGTCCGCTCTGTCTTAAATTATAGGGTACTTGCCTGTCAGATTGATCTACTGAAGTTTCGTGTTTAACTTTATCGTAATTTATTTTTTCAGATTTAAATGAAACTGATTTTGTTTTTTTCTTTTTCTTTTTAGGCATATTTTTTCTCCATTAACCATGTTTTCGTTTCTTTTAAGCTACCAAAAGTATAAATATGAAAGTTACTCGTTACACTTTTAACTTTCTTTATTAAATCATTGGGGTCTTTAGGTCTCAATAAATCAAATGTTTTACCCAAATTTGATTTTATAAAATTTATGGAATTTTTTGCTCCGACAGTATTAGCAAATTTTAATAGACCGCTAACTTTCATAGGTCCTGTGATACCAACATGCACTGGGATTGTTTGTTTAGAAACAAATTTTATTATGGGATCAGGTTCCATCAACCATTGAGTTACTATATAATCTGCGTAAGGCTTTTTATCCTTCATAGCTTTTTCTAAATCCGAGTCGGATATATCAGGAGAGCCGTCGGGATGTCCAGCAATTCCTATTCTGAAACCTTCAAATAATCCTGTCTCTAATAGTTGTAAAGAACAATGAAAATTTCCGACTGGTTGGGCACTCCCTCCTATAACTAATGCTTGTTTAACTCCACCATCTTTACATCTCATTACATAGTCCTTTAAAATATCCAGGTTTTTAATTGATCTGGCTGGAAAATGAGGTACTGGATTAAAACTCAAATTTGCTAGTTCCTTTGCTTTCTCAGCAACCTGTCTAAAATCTTCACCGGGAAGCAAAGTTATATAAACGTCTTTAACCTTTGGAAGGTTGCTCAGATTGGTCTTTAAACCAATTTCTAGGGAGAAATTCATAATTTTTGGGATATATCAGTCGACCTACAAAGTGTCTAGAGAATTTCATCAACTTAGTGGGAAGGCTCTACTGGCTCTATTAATACAAATTATATTGCCAATTTATATTAAAATGCTAGGATTTTTAAAATGGATCGCAAACTTAATGGACAAAAAGGCATTTACGATATTGTAAATAAGGAAAAATTAGATGTAGTCAGTAACCCTATTGCTGAAGCTCATGGTTTACCAAATGAATGTTACAATAGTAAAGAATACACAAAAATAGAAAGAAAAAAATTATTTGAAGATAAATGGGTTGTTATCGGTGTTGCCAGTTCAGTTCCTAACCCTGGGGATGCAAAGCCTTTTGACTTACTAGGAATTCCCTTAATTATTTTACGAAATAAAAAAAAGCAAATTAAAGTTTATCATAATGTTTGCAGTCATAGAGGCTATAAAATTTTACAGAAGAAATGCAGTATAAAAAATGTTTTACGTTGTCCTTATCATTCTTGGTCATACAATTTAGATGGCACACTTGTTGCAACACCTAATCTTGGCGGAATGGATAAACATGAGGCGGAAGGTTTTGACAAATCTTCCAGCGGACTTAAGGAAGTTCGTTCTTATGTTTGGCTAGATATGATTATTGTCAATATTTCAAATAATGAAGTCTCATTCGATAAATATATTAAACCTTTAAGCGATCGTTGGTCTAAATTTTGGCCAAAAGAAGATCAGAAATTAATTCGACATTCGAAAGACTTAGGTTATTTTAAATTAAAAGCAAAATGTAATTGGAAATTTGCAATAGAAAATTACTGCGAAAGCTACCATTTACCTTGGGTCCATCCAGGATTAAATACCTATTCAAAAATCAGCGATCATTATCATATCCAAGGCCTACCAAATAGATTTGCTGGTCAAGGAACAGTTGTTTACAATCCTCGATTTAAGAGCAAAAAAAAATTTCCTTGTTTTCCTAATTGGAAAAAAAACAAAAAAAACATTGCAGAATATGTTGCTCTTTTTCCAAACGTAATGCTAGGTATTCACAAAGATCATTATTATGTTTATTGGTTAGAGCCTGTTAATCATGCATATACTTTAGAGCATATGGAAATTTATTATGTGGGTGAAGAAGCTGCGAATTCTAAAAAATTTAAACCTCTTAGAAAACAAAATTTAAATCTCTGGCGTGGAGTCCAGTCGGAAGATGTGCACATAATTGAAGGTATGCAAGAAGGACGAAATTCGCCTTCTTATAATGGAGGTAATTTTTCACCAGTTATGGACAATCCTACTCACCATTTTCATAAATGGGTAGCAACAAATTTAGTTTGATATGAAATTTAACAGAAAAATTGCTTCAAATACAAAACCCAAACCAAATTTTGTAACAAAGAAAAGATTAAGAGAAGATGAAATAAATTTTGATCAACTTAGATCATACAGATTAGATAGAGTTAAAAAAGAGTTAGAAAAAAATAATCTTGAGGCTTGTATATTATTTGATCCAGTTAACGTTAGATATGCATTGGATACGACTAATATGAGTATTTATAATATGCATAACTTAACTCGTTATTGTTTTATACCCGTAAACGGTCCTGTAATTCTTTATGAATATTTTAATTGTGAGGAATTAGCTAGCCATTTAAATTTGATTAATGAGATAAGACCAGCAATAACTTGGGATTATTTCAGTAACGGAGACCAAGCAGGAGACCAATTAGAAAAGTGGATTAATGAAGTTAAAGATTTATCAAATTCATATTGCAAAAGTAAAAAACTAGCAATTGACGTTCTTAATGGTCCTGCAGTAACAGCTTTGAATAAGGCAGGTATTGAAGTAGTGGATGCCAAATTAATTGTTGAACAGGCTAGAGTTATTAAATCTCCAGAGGAACTAAAATGTATGAAAGCAGCGCTCGACGTTGCGGAAATTGGTATTAATAAAATGAGAGAAGAATTAAAAGCGGGAATGACCGAAGATGAACTTTGGTCAATTTTACACAAAACTAATATTGAACATGGTGGTGAGTGGATTGAAGGTAAAATTTTATCCTCAGGTCAAAGAACAAATCCATGGATGCAAGAAAGTAGTAACAAAATCATTCAAAGTGGAGAAATGGTGTCTTTTGATACTGATATGGTTGGACCGTATGGGTATTGCGCAGATATATCGAGAGCTTTTGTTGAAGGACATAAATTTAATGGAGAACAAAAAAAATTGTACCAGATGGCAGTTGAACATATAAACCACAATTCTCGACTGATTAAACATGGAATGCCATTTAAGGAGTTCACTGAAAAATCTTGGAAACTTCCAAATGAATATTATGGAAATAGGTATTCATGTATGGTTCATGGAATTGGTCTTTGTGATGAGTGGCCAATGATAAGATATCCTACTGATGGTGGTCAAAGAGAAGGTTGTTTTGAAAAAAATATGACCATTACCGTTGAAACTTACATTGGAAAAGTGGGTGGTAAAGAGGGAGTAAAATTAGAGCAACAATGCCTAGTCGGTGAAAATGGACTTGAATTAATGTCCCATCATCCGTTAGAAGATTTGTAATTAAAACAATGAATAATAGATTAGAAACTATTGTTGATCTTAAAAAATACCCAATCCAGGATTTAAATTCTCCATTAATAAAAGAATTAACAAAAAAATGTAAAAGTGATTTAGATCAGTTTAGTTGCGCTACTATTTCTAATTTTATTTTACCTAAATCTTTAAAAATAATGAATACAGAGTTAGAAAAACAACTCGATGAAGTTTATATGTCAAAACAAAGTATCAATGCATATTTGTATTCTAAAGATGATCCTTCCTTACCTAAAGATCATCCAAAACGAATATTTATGGATCGTTACAATGGATATTTAAATTCAAATGTTTTTGCAAAAGATTCGGAAATGAAATTTCTTTATGAACAAGATGAACTTTTAAAGTTTGTGTCTGCTTGCCTTGGTACATCCCCAATTTATCGATGGGCCGATCCTTTAGCTTGTCACGCTTATAATGTTATGAAGCCAGACGGCATTCTTCCATGGCATTTTGATAGTTGTGAGTTTACTTTAAGTTTCATGATACAAAAACCTGAAAAAGGCGGTATATTTGAATACTGTCCAAATATACGCGGACCAAGAAATGAAAATTTAGAAGAAGTTAAAAAAGTACTTGATGGAGACCGCAAAAGAGTTCGTCAATTAGAATTAGAACCGGGTGATTTACAAATATTTAAAGGACGTTTTACACTTCATAGTGTTACAAAAATAGAAGGAAGCCGTTCCAGATATCTTTGTATACCAGCTTATGTTCTTGATCCCTGGAGAGTAAACACCCCAGAACATTCAAAAGCTATATATGGAAAAGTATTACCAATTCACATTGAAAGAAATAAACCTAGATCCGATGGTTTAGCTGATTAAATATGAAAGAGGTAATAAATTTAGAAACATATCCTATAAATGATACAGGATCTATAAAGTATAGGGAGTTAATTAATTATACTCGAAAACAACTTAATGAAGATGGTTGTTGTGTACTTTCCAATTTTATTAAACCAGATTCTATCCAAAGAATGAAAAATGAAGTGGATAAAAAATTAAGTAAAATTTATTTTACAAGTGATAAACATAATCCATATTTTACAAAAGACGATAAAACTCTTCCTGAAGATCATCCAAAAAGAATATTTACTGTTAGACAAAGTGGTTACTTAAATTCAGATGTCTTAGAAAAAGATTCAGATCTAAATAAGTTTTATGATTTAGAAGAAATGCTAAAATTTGTATCAGATAGTCTTGAAGTATTTCCTCTTTACACATGGGCAGATCCTCTGGGTAAAAATCCTTACAGTGTTATGCATAATAATCATTATTTTCCTTGGCACTTTGATGGAAATGAATTCACCTTAAGTATTTTGGTTCAAAAAGCTGAAAAAGGAGGATTTTTTGAGTACGCTCCAGATATAAGAAGTAAAGATAATGAAAGCTTTGAAGAAGTTAGTAAAGTTTTAAAAGGTGACAGAAAAAAAGTTAAATCTTTAGATTTAAAACCTGGTGATCTACAAATTTTTAAAGGAAGATTTTCAATGCACCGAGTAACAAAAATTGAAGGGAAAACATCCAGATATATTGCTTTACCGTGTTATGTAAAAGACCCTTTAAAGATTAATAAACCTGAACATTCTAAGCAAGTTTATGGAAAAGCCTTGCCTATTCATTTTGAAAGAGAGAATATTCAAGGAGATGGATTAATAGACTGATGAGAAAAAATATTAATGAAGCTGAGTGGAAAGTAAGAGTAGATCTTGCAGCTATGTTCAGATTAACCCATATGATGGGCTGGGATGATACTATTTGGAATCATATCACTGCAAGAACACCAGGAACAGATCACACTTTTTTTATGCATCAATTTGGACTCGTTTACGAAGAGGTAAAAGCTTCTAATTTAATTAAGGTGGATGAAAATGGTAAAGTTCTAGAAGGACCTTCAGATGTTAATACTGCAGGTTTTATAATTCATAGCGCAGTACATTTAAATCATCCAAAAAATAAATTTGTTTTTCATGCTCATCCTCCAAAAGCCTTGGCTGCAACATCATTAAAAAATGGAATCCCTCATTTAGTTCAAGACTCCTCAATGCTTTATGGAAAGGTTGGTTATCATGATTGGGAAGGATTATCTGTTGATAAAGATGAGAGATTTAGAATAGCTGAAAATCTTGGAGAAAATAAAGTCTTAATAATGAGAAATCACGGATTATTAACTGTTGGGGAAACCGCAGGAGAGTCATTTATGAATATGTATTACGCGGTAAGAATGTGCGAAGTTGCTGTTCAAGCTCAAAGTTCTGGTTTGGAATTAAAGTCTGCTAGTAAAGAATTATGGGAAAAATCTCAAAAACAATATGATGCTTTTTTTCCAGGTGTAAGTGAATGGCCAGCCTTACTCAGAAGATGTGATTCCGTGGATCCATCTTACAAAGAGTAATCATGATTAAAAATGTTGCTGTTATAGGCACTGGAGTGATTGGTGCTGGCTGGATTATTAGATGTTTAGCTCACAATAAAAAAGTTGTTGCGTTTGATAAAGATCTAAAATTAAAAAAAAGATTAATTGCTGAGATAAAACGTACTTGGCCTTATGTAAAAAAATTATTTAATAAAAAAAAACTCAATCTTAAAAATTTTAAATATGTTACTTCAATAGAAGAAGCTCTGAAAGAAGCTGACTTTGTTCAGGAATGTGCAACTGAAAATTATAGAATAAAAACTAAGTTAATGAGCATCATTGGAAAATATTCAAAGCCTAATACTATTATTTCATCAAGCTCATCAGGATTGCTTCCAACAAGAATATATTCCAAATGTAAAAATCCAGCACGAACAATGATCGGACATCCATTTAATCCTGTTTATATGTGCCCTGGAGTTGAAGTTGTTCCAGGTAAAAAAACAAAGAAAGTTTTTCTAAATAAAGCCAATAAATTTTATAAATCAATATCAATGAATCCAATCATGGTTAAAAAAGAATTGCCTGGCTATTTAGCTGACAGGCTACAAGAAGCTTTGTGGAGAGAAGCTTTGCATATAGTAAATGAAGGTTATGCATCAACTAAAGATTTGGACAGATCAATTGAAGATGGACCAGGATTAAGATGGTCATTAATGGGAATATTTTTAACTTATCATTTAGCAGGAGGTAAAGCTGGAATGAAGCATATGCTTGAACAATTTGGTCCTGCGTTAAAATTACCTTGGACTAAATTAAAAGCTCCAAAACTTTCGAAAAAATTATCTTCAAGAGTTATTTCAGGTACCAGACAACAAGCCAAAGGAAAATCTGTTGCAATGATTTCAAATATAAGAGATGAATATTTAGTTAACCTTCAAAAACTTAGAAAAAAATACGAAAATAAAATTAGAAAATGACTTCCGTAAATAACTTAAACGATATTGTAGATAATGGCCTTTGTATTGGTTGTGGCCTTTGTCAAAGTATCGCAGGTAAGGAAAATATTGAAATTTCGATGACTCCTAAAGGAAGGCTTGAGCCAAAAGAGATCGGCGAAATTAGTCCGGAAGTTTTTAAAAAGATATTAAATGTTTGTCCTGGAACAATTGTTGAAGGGCTTCCTAAAGAAGAAGTTGCAACTAAAACTGAACACAACCTTGTGTGGGGGTACTACTTATCCCTTTGTTACTCATGGTCTACTGACAAAAAAATTAGGTTTGAAAGTTCTACTGGTGGTTTACTAAATGGACTATCAATTTATTTGCTCGAGTCAAAAAAAGTAAAATTTATTATGCACACAGCTGCTAATCCAAAAAAACCAATGAGAAGTTTACCAAAATTTAGTTATAGCAAAGAAGAACTTTTAAGCGGTGAAAGTAGATCAAGATATGGTCCAGCAGGAACATTAGAAAGATTTCATGAAGCTCTTGATTTAAATGAGCCCTTCGCTTTTGTTGGTAAACCCTGTGATATCAGTGCAATCAGATTGCTATCTAAAACTGATTCTAGAGTAAACAAACTTTGTAAATTTTTACTAACTTTAGTATGTGGGGGATTTGCTGAATTTACAAAAGCACAAGATTTTATTGAAAGTTTTAAGGTTAAAGAAGATGAATTATCTATCTTTAGGTATAGAGGATATGGAAATCCCGGAAGAATGTATATTAAAACAAAAGATGGTCGTGAATATGATAGAGAATATAATTCTTTTTGGGGAGAAGAATCTACATGGAGAGTTCCCTTTAGATGCAAAATATGTCCAGACGCTATAGGTGAAAGTGCAGACGTAGCTGCACTAGATACGTGGAGAGGAGGTTCTCCTAAAGGAGAAGATGAAGGTTTTAACGCTGCTATTATAAGAACAAAAAAAGGATTAGATTTGATGAATGACGCAACCAAAGCTGGTTTTATTCATATTGGAGATAAATTAAAAATAGAAGATATTGATGATTTTCAACCTCATCAAGTGAACAAAAAAAAAGCAGTTTATGCTAGACATCTTGGAATGACAAAGAATGATTCACCTACTATCAATACGATAGGATTAAGGATTAAAGAATTATATAAACTAAACAGTGAAGATTTTAATAAAAAAGAAGAATTGGGTGTTGGAAAAAGAATAAAAAAAATTTAATTATTATTCCAGCCGCCGACTGTTTTGACTTCTAAAAACTCTTCTATACCTATAACTCCAGCTTCACGGCCAATTCCAGAATGTTTATATCCACCGAATGGAGCATCAACTGCAATACCTGCACCATTAACATCTACCATTCCTGATCTTAATTTTCTTGCAACCCTATTTGCTTTTTTTCTGATCTTGGGTTTGAATATAATTTGTAAGACCATAAGGTGTATCATTTGCAATTTTGATTGCCTCTTCTTCTGTTTCAAAAGGAATAATTGACAAAACTGGTCCAAAGATTTCTGTTCTAGCAATTTCCATTTGATTGTTAACGTCAGCAAAAGCTGTGGGCTTAACAAAATAACCTTTTTCTAAACCTTCTGGTTTTCCAACTCCTCCTGCAACTAATTTTGCTCCTTCGTCTATTCCTTTTTGAATTAATGTTTGAATTTTATTAAATTGAGTCTCAGATATTACTGGACCAATATGATCACCTTCTTTTTCTGGTAAATCAACTTTTGTTTTATTAGCAAAATTTTTTACTCTTTCTACAGCTTCGCTATACATTGATTTTTCAACCAACATTCTTGTCGGTGCATTACAAGATTGTCCAGAGTTTCTAAAACATCTTAAAGCTCCTCTTTCAACGGCCTCAGAGTCTGCATCTTTGAATATAATGTTTGCTCCTTTTCCTCCTAACTCTAGACTTATTCTTTTAAAGTCCTTTGCTGCATTTTGAGAAATTAAAGCACCTGCTCTAGTAGATCCTGTAAATGAAATCATATTTACATCTGGATGGCTAGTTAGTGCATTACCTGTTGTAACTCCATCGCCGTTTACTAAATTAAAAACACCTGCTGGGAATTTTACTTCGTCAATCATTTCAGCAAGTATCATAGATGATAAGGGTGCTAACTCTGATGGTTTCAATACCATTGTACAACCTGCTGCTAGCGCTGGTATTACTTTAAGACAAACCTGGTTCATTGGCCAATTCCAAGGAGTAATAAGTGCACAAACTCCTTTTGGTTCATATAAAATATTTTGGTTTTTTGCATGTTCACCAAGGATTTTCTCAAATTTAAATTCTTTTAAATATCCAGTAAAGGATTTTATATGACTTGCACCAGTTCCTGCTTGGAGTTGCGATGAAAAGTCTTTTGGAGCTCCCATCTCTAAAGTAATGGCTTCTGCTATTTCAGCCCATCTTTTTTTGTAAACCACATAAAGTTTTTCCAACAATTCAACTCTTTCTTCTTTTGATGAAAAGCCCCAACTTTCAAAAGCTTTTTTTGCGGCAATAACTGCTGCATTAACATCATCAGCATTTCCTAATGATATAACTGCGCAATTTTTCTCAGTAGCTGGATCTATTACTTGAATTTCTCTCGAGTTTTTTGGTGCAACCCATTGTCCATTAATATAAAATTTTTTTTTATCTAACATAGTATAAAAATATCTTTTCTTTTAGCTTTTGCAAACAAAAATTAATCCGCAACATAAACTGATATACCTCTTTTATTAAGATCAATATCAAATTTTTTGTGTAATGGAGGAAACGCTCTTTGTTGGCAGTCCATCCGATCGCAAGTTCTACAATTGACACCAATGGGAGTTTCCGTATTTTTATCATTTAAGTTTAACGAGTCAGTATAAACAAAATCCTTTGCGTATTTTATCTGACAACCTAATCCTATTGATAACAAGCTTTTAAACATTCCATGCTTTGCAATTCCTTTTTCCACAGTTCTTGCAATACATACATATTTTTCACCATCGGGCATTTTTGATACTGCCGCATGAATTTTTCCTGGTGTAGTAAAAGCTGAATAAATATTCCATCTAGGACAAGCTCCTCCGTAACGAGGAATTTCAATTCCCGATAAAGAAAAACGTTTTGATATATTTCCAGCTACATCTGCCCTCAACATATGAAGCGGAATTCCTTTCATATTAGGATCTTGTAAACATGTCGCCCGATGTGCTACTTGTTCAAAAGAAGTAGCAAAAGTATTTTGTAAAAGTTCTAGATCATATCGTTGTTCCTTACATTCTTTATAAAAAAGTTTATAGGGCATTAATATTGCTGCCGCAGTATAATTAAGTAGGGCAACTTTCGATAATTTTCTAGATTCTTCCGAAGGAAATTTGAAAGTATCTAAATATTCATCAAGAATATCATTTGCATCTAAATGAGCAATTTGTGCAGCTACATGAAGTTTTTTTGTTGCTAGTGTCAAATAATCCGATAGAAGAAAAATTTTTTTAATTGGGTCAAATTTTTTTGTAAAAGGTTTTTTTTCATCTGGAATTATAGACATAACTTCAATTTTGTGTTTTTTTAATAAATATTCACATAAGGGTAAGTAACTTGTTCGATTATTGTTTTTTACTTCAGAGAATATTCCATTTGCAAATTCTTCTAATTTTGGAAAGTAATTTTCATTTTCTTGTATAAAGTCTGAAACAACTTCTCCAGGAAATGAATTTTTCTGATTATCAATAAATTTACCTGATATATTTTCTACTTTACTGACTATGTCCTGATTTTTTTTTTTATAATTATCGCCAAGTTTTACCAAGGCCTTGGCAATTAAAGGATTTGAATTAACAATTTCCTTGATATCAAAATTTGTAATGTCTAAATCTTCAAATAAATTATCTCCTAATACATCCATTAAATTTTGATAGAGATTTGTATCTGTCTTTTTAGAAATATCTGAAATTTCAATTCCAAGCTCATTTGATAATTTAAGTAAAAGATCTACGTTTATTTTGCGCTTACCGCTTTCAATTAGGTTCAGATAGCTTGGAGAAATGTACAATTTTTTAGCCATATCAGCTTGTAAAATACCAAGTTTTCTTCTTTTGCTTTTAATTTTATGGCCAATTTGCAGATCTATTTGAGACATTTTTACAAAATTTACATATAGTAAATAATTTATTTACAAATATTTACTAATTTATAGCTAAAATCAAGAAAAATATTGAATACACTGTTTTTTGTAAATATAGTAAATTTATGAACGATAAATCAAATCCATACAGTGGCAAGGAAAAAACGCTGCAAAATAATCAGTTTTCAGAACAAGGCGTATATGTCCGCGAAGATGACCAGGATTGGGGAAGCGCAGGCATGAATAACATCGAAGAAGAGTCGTATCAAAGCAAATAAATAAATCGATAATATTTTACGAGTTTCATAATATAATATAATTTCATAATTATGGGAACCAAAACTAGCACTGGTAATGTTTCGTATGACCTAAAAAGATTTGCTGGGATTAAAAGAGATTATACTGAACAAGAGGTAGAAAAGTTAAGAGGTACTTTTAATATTGAATATACTCTCTGTAAGATTCAATCACAAAAACTCTGGAAGTTATTAAATTCCGAACCTTACGTAAATACGCTAGGATCACTATCAGGAAATCAAGCAGTACAACATGCAAAGGCAGGTTTAAAAGCAATTTATTTAAGTGGATGGCAGGTTGCCGCGGATGCAAATAGCGCTGGCGAAATGTATCCTGATCAAAGTTTATATCCTTATGATAGTGCTCCTAAATTGGTTGAAGCAATGAATAATGCTTTGATAAGAGCGGATCAAATCCAACATATGGAAATTGTTGAAGGAAAAATTGATAATAAAGACAAAATGGATTTCCACATGCCAATTATCGCTGATGGGGAAGCTGGATTTGGTGGTCCACTAAATGTATTTGAATTAACAAAAAAATTTATAAAAGCCGGAGCTGCTGGAGTTCACTTTGAAGATCAACTTGCTTCAGAAAAAAAATGTGGTCATATGGGTGGAAAAGTTTTAGTGCCAACACAAACGATGATTAGAAATTTAAAATCTGCAAGACTTGCGGCAGATGTGATGGGTGTTCCTCTAATAATTTTAGCCAGAACTGATGCGAATGCAGCAAAATTAATTACCAATGATTTTGATAAGAATGATAAACCTTTTTTAACTGGAGAACGATCACCTGAAGGATTTCATTATGTGAAGGAAGGTTTAGACCAGGCTATTTCTAGGGGTTTGGCTTACGCTCCTTACAGTGATTTAATTTGGTGCGAAACAGCTAGACCTGACTTGAAAGAAGCTTTTTCTTTTGCAGAAGCAATTCATGATAAGTTTCCAGGTAAACTACTGGCTTATAATTGTTCCCCATCATTTAATTGGAAAAAAAATTTATCAGACAACGAAATAAAAAATTTTCAGATAGAAATTGGTAAGATGGGTTACAAGTTTCAATTTATAACCCTTGCAGGATTCCATGCTCAAAATTATGCGGTTTTTGATTTAGCAAGAAAATATAAAAATAATGGAATGACTGCATATTCAGCTTTGCAGCAACAAGAATTTGCGAGTGAAAGTGATGGTTATACCGCTACTAAACATCAAAAGGAAGTCGGCACAACGTACTTTGACGCTGTATCAAATACGATTAGTTCAGGCGAAAGTTCCACAACGGCAATGAAAGATTCAACCGAAACCGAGCAGTTCTAAAACTTAATTTTTAAATCAGGTCTTTGATTTTAAGCCTTTGTATTTTTCCTGATGGACCTTTGGGCAATTTATTAAAAAAATGTATTTTGCTTGGCGATTTAAAATCGCCTAAAAATTTTTTACAATGTAAAATAAGTTCATTCTCTTTTAATGATTTTTCCTTATTTAAAACTACTCCTGCTTCTATTTTTTCACCATAGTAATTGCACGGCATAGCAAATGCTGCTGCTTCGACTACGTTTGGATGTTGATACAAAATATCATCAATTTCGCGAGGTGAAATATTTTCACCTCCTTTAATAATTAATTCTTTTATTCTTCCTCGAACAAAAACATAATTTTCTTCATCCATAAAACCTAGATCACCGGTTAAAAACCAATCATCAATAAAACTTTTTTTGGTTTCTTCTGAATTTTTATAATATTCCTTCATAACATTTGTTCCTTTTACACAAATTTGACCAATAGTATTTCTAGGTACGTCTTTTAATTTTTCATCAACGATTTTAACTTCATTTCCATATGGAATTCCAGGTGAGCCATATTTTATTTTACCCGGTGGTAAAGGATTTGATAGTATAGGTGCACAAGTTTCGGTTAAACCCATCGTTTCAATCATTGTTGTTTTAAATTTCTCTTCAAATTTTTTATGAGTTTCAGGCGCAAGAGCTGCTGATGCAGTCCTTCCAAATCTTAGACTAGATAAATCTAATCTATTAATTTCATTCTCTGAAAATTTGTTCAATAAAGCGCTAATAATCGTAGGTACTACACTAAACCAGGTACATTTAAATTTACTAATAAATTTCCAAAAGTTCGTTACCGAAAAACGTTCGCACAAAACTAATGAACTCTGGCTAACCAAGGGTCCCATAATTGTAACTATCGCCCCATTTATATGAAAAAGAGGCAATACACACAAAGCTCTATCATTGGTGTTGATCTTATGAGAAAGCATCACATTCTTGCCACCCGCAATTATATTGCTATGAGAGAGCATTACCCCTTTAGGTTTACCTGTAGTACCCGATGTATAAATAAGAAAAGCTGGATCATGTTGATCAATATCAATTTTAATTTCCTCAGAAGGGATTTCAAGTTGATCTACAAAAGAATCTTTATTGATTTCAATAATTTCAATATCATGTGTAATATTTGCTGTAATTTTCTTAGCTAAATTTAGATATTTCGATGACACAAAAATAATTTTAGCAGCTGAGTGATTAACTACATAAGAAAGCTGCTCTTCCCCTGCAACAATGTTTAATGGAACTTGAATCATACCGGAATACATGATTCCTAACATGAGTTGTGCACTGCTTAAGGAATTTTCAATTAAAGTACAAAGAATAGAACTTTTTTTTTGTTTTTTTTTGACAGTTAAGTAGTAATTAATTTTGTCTAAATTTTTCCTAAAATTTTCATTTGAAATATTTATGTTGGTATAAGGACAAATGACAAAATGACCTTTGGGTTTCTGTGACTCATTAAATTTAATGTAATCCCTTACCGTCTTTAATGATTTAACTATCATTGATCGATAATTTTTAATTCCTTGGGATGATATTTATTAAAATATTCTTCAAAGAAATCTTTGAGTTTTGGTTCTATACCTGGAATGACTGTTGAAATTTTAGTTATATTAATAAAATGTTTATAATTTAAATTATAAAGATGCGTTAATTTTAAATGATGGTGGAAAACTTGTTAAGGAGTACCCCCAAATACCTGGGATAGATTTTTCGGGGAAAGTAGTAGAAAGCGAGAATGCCAATTTTAAAATTGGTGATAATGTAATTTTAACGGGTTGGCGTGTAGGAGAAATATATCCGGGGGGGCTATACACAATTTGCAAGTGTTAAAAGTGAATTCTTAGTAAAAACACCTAAAAATCTTACAAATAAACATGCGATGACATTAGGAACAGCAGGTATAACAGCTTTGCTCTGTTCTTTTGCAATAAAAGCACGTGAAGAATTGTTATTAGGTGAAAAAATAAACAACGTTTTGGTTACGGGAGCTACTGGAGGCGTTGGTAGCATCGCAGTCATGATCTTATCAAAATTTGGTTACAAAGTAACTGCGGTTACTGGAAAAAAAGATCAAGATGATTTTTTAAAAAAATTAGGAGCTTCAAACATTATAAATCGAAAAGAATTTGAAGGTGAACCAAAACTATTAGGTAAAGGATTATGGGATGGTGTAGTTGATACAGTAGGAGGAACTATATTATCTAATGTAATTTCTCAAACAAAACATTCGGGCATTGTTGCTGCATGTGGAAATGCAGGAGGAATAAAGCTAAATACTTCTGTTATGCCATTTATACTTCGAGGAATCAAATTATGGGGAATCGACTCCATTATGATCAGTATCAAAAGGAGAGAATTTCTTTGGAACGAGGTGGTCAACTTAATTAATTTTGAAATACTTGAAAAGCATACTAAAACTGTTGGTTTAGAAGAATTATTAAATATTTTTCCGAATATGCTTAAAGGAGAAATTTCTGGAAGAATTTTGGTAGACGTAAAGAAATAATATGGATTGGGACAAGCTTAAAATTTTTCATGCTGTAGCTGAGGCAGGCAGTTTTACTAAAGCGACAATAAATCTAAATTTAAGCCAATCAGCGATTAGTAGACAGATTCAATCTTTAGAACACAATTTAAAAGTGCAGCTTTTTGAAAGACATGCAAGAGGATTAACTTTAACTGAAAATGGAGGGTATTTATTCAAGACCGCACACGATGTAATTTCTAAACTTAAAGAGGTAGAAACTACTTTAGGAGACCAAAAAAATAAACCTAGCGGAAAATTATCAGTAACTACTGTTGTAAGTTTTGGCACAACTTGGTTAACACCAAGAATACAAGAGTTTATGGAATTAAATCCCGAAATGGAAATTGAACTAATTTTCGATGATAAAGAATTGGACCTGAGTCTTAGACAGGCAGATATAGGAATTTGGATGCGAAAACCAAAACAATTGAATTATATCCAAAAAAAAATAATGGATATCAATTATCACATTTATGGATCTACAAAATATCTAGAAAAGAATGGGTATCCAAAATCAATCAGTGATTTAAATAAACATAAATTTATTTCTTACGGAAAAGGTACACCTTCGCCAGTATTTAACCCTGATTGGGTTTTAAAATTGGGAACAAAAGATCAAAAAAAAAGAAAACCAATCATGAAAGTTAATAGTGTTTACGGGCTACTTTTAGCTGTTCAAAGTGGCGTTGGATTGGCTGCTCTTCCTGACTATATGACTGTATCTGTTCCAAATATTATTAAGGTTTTGCCTCAAATTGTGGGACCAAGAACAGAAGCTCACTTTGTTTATCCTCAGTCACTCAGGAATGTTGTTCGAATACAAGCATTTAGAAACTTTTTGTATAGTAAAATTAGCGAATGGAAGTTTTAATTATTTTTTTATCTCGGTTTTAATTGTTAAAAGTGAACCTTCCTCTATTGATAATGTTTTCTGCTTTATTGTTCCATCCACATCAGCCGTCTTTCTTATGTGAACACTGTCAGAATTGATATCACCTTTCAATTTTCCACCTATAAATATTTTTTTTGATTCGATATTCCCTTTAATATGCGAATTTTCAAAGGTTTCAACAAGCTCTGCATTAATATTTCCGTTAACTTCTCCGTCAATGATAATGCTTCCTTTTTCAGTAATATTGCCATTTATCTTTACACCTGAAATAAGCACTGATTTAGTTTTATTAGCCATAGTTAATCATTATTAATTGATACAACTATAAAGTTTAAATCAAAAAAATAACATACAAATTATATTGAAATTGCGACATTTTGACAATGATAATCATTCGCATTGACATTGAGAATGATTATCAATAAAAACATTGTCCTGTATGAATTTTTTAATGAATGCAGGAATAATATTTGAAACTATGAGTATAGCTTTAGCACCGTTTTTTAGTTCTTTTTTTATCCTTCTAAGAGAGGGATTTGAGGCAATGCTTATTGCTGTCTTGGTTTTTATGTATCTAGACAAAGTTAAAGCCAGAGAAAAACGACCAGCAGTGTTTTGGGGTATTGCAGCAGGAATTGTTGCTTCAATGTTTGTTGCATTAGGATTTAAAAAAATTGCTGGCATAACTCATGCACATGAGGAACTTTTTGAAGGTGGAGTAATGCTTGTGGCAGCTGGCATGTTAACTTATGTAGCTTTCTTTTGTCATCATGCAAAACAACATGTGGAAGGTAAAGTTGATAAAGCAATTGCAACTGGCAATTCTTTTATTTTATCTTTTACAGTTTTTTTAGCAATTTTAAGAGAAGGTTTTGAAATAGTACTATTTTATGCAGCTTTGATTGGTTCAGGAATTTATAATACAGTGCCAGTTTTTGTTGGAGCTGCAGTCGGAACATTAGCCCTTATCGGAGTTTATTTTGGATTAAATAAAATAACAAAAATAATTCCTATAGGAATGTTTTTTAGAGCATCCAGTATTTTGCTTTTTGCATTAGCTTTCTATTTTGCTTATTCAGGTATTCACGAGCTTCACGAAGGCTTTGAAGAATTAGCTTCAATTACATCAAATTTATTGATATCATAACATAAAAGTTCTAAGGGGGTGTCTTTACAGACTGAGATTAAACCCCAGGAACCTGGCTGGTAATTCAGTAAGGGAATAAAATGGATGAGCAAGTATATTTTTTAAGTCACCACTCAACACTAGTCATTGTTTTTTTGGTCAGTACTTTATTTGCTGTAATAGGAATTGTATATTCAAAAAAACATCAAGGTTTAGAAAATTATCTTACAGCAAATAGAAATATTGGCGTTACATCTTTGACTACGAGTTTGGTTGCTTCCGCTTTAGGTGCTTGGATTCTTTTTGGCCCGGCATCTGCTGCTACCTGGGGAGGAATTGGGGCTATAATTGGTTATTCTTTGGGTACCGCCGCTCCAATGATTGCACTTATTTTTTTAGGAACAAAACTAAGAAAGATTTTTCCAAAAGGTAAAACTCTTACAGAATTTGTTCAAAACAAATTTGGTAAAAATTTATTTAAATTAATCTTAGCTTTAATGATTTTTTATATGTTTATATTTTTGTGTGCTGAGGTGACAGCTATATCTATGTTGATTAATTATATTTCAGGTACATCTTTATGGATTACGGCACTATTAGTAATAGTTGCAACATTAGCCTACACACTTTATGGAGGATTAAGAGTTTCAATTTTAACAGATAATTTTCAGTTTTTTATTGTCCTTATTTTTTTTTTGATTTGCGCATTTTATATTTTTTCATTTAACAGTAATGAAATTTCCCTAGATCTTATTAAAAATAATTCTAACCATTTGATCAGTAGTGAATATTTACCAAACTACACAGCTGGATTAACTTTTTTCATAGCAGTTGCTGCCACTAATCTTTTTCATCAAGGGAACTGGCAGAGAGTTTTTGCTGCCAAAAATGAAAAAATATTAAAACAAAGCCTTTGGATATCTTTTTTTATTATTATACCTATCGTTTTCTTTATGGGCGTCTCCGGGTTAATTGCTGTATCACTAGATAGCAAAGTAAATCCAGATCTTGCTTTTTTTTCAATTCTTTTAAAGCAAAATATTCCCTTGTTATCTGTTTTGATTATTATTATGGCCTTATCATTGACTATCAGTACTGTAGATACACTAGTAAATGCTTTATCCAGCTTGGTTGTAGTGGAGGGCAAATATTTCTTTGCCGATTATAGAAATAAGAATTTTTTAAAATTATCAAAAATCTTTTTAGTTACATTATCAATTATTTCATTCGTTATAGCATCAAAAGGTTTTAGTATTTTGTATTTGTTTCTATTAGCTGATCTTTTCTGCTGTGCAGCAGTTTTTACTGTTTTTAGTGCTTTTTATAAAAAGAAAGTTAAAGAAACAAATGCATTTATATCAATTTTAATAGGATTATTATTTGGGTTACTTCTATTTCCTAATACTGATTTTTCTCAAAGTATATTGGTGGGAACTTTCTTATCAAGAGATCTATTTCCTCAAATTATAACTAATTATCTATTGTTCTGGTCATTTTTGTTTGCAACACTTTTTCCAGTAATTGTTATAATTAGCTATGATTCCTTTAAAAGATGACAACCCTACAGAAGGTAGACCTGTAGTCACTTATTTTTTAATAGGTTTATGTGTTCTAGTTTTTATGATGGAGCTTGGATCACAATCCTACAGAACGGGTGAACTATTTTATTCGTATGGACTAATTCCATCAGTTTTAATGGGACATAATCAATTACCACAAGATCTTTATGCACTGCCTGCCTATTTAACAATTTTTTCATCTATGTTTATGCATGGTGGTTTTATGCATTTAATAGGTAATATGCTGTATATGTGGATTTTTGCGGATAATATTGAAGATGCTCTTGGACAAAAAAAATTTATAATTTTTTATTTACTATCGGGAGTTGGGGCAGCCATGGCTCAAGTATTAATGGATACAAGTTCCCAAGTTCCAATGGTTGGTGCTAGTGGTGCAATAGGAGGAGTATTGGGTGCATATTTAATTAATCATCCAAACGCTAGAGTGCTTGTACTGATTCCTTTTGGTTTTTTTAGTCAATTAATCAAGATAAGAGCCCTGTATGTTTTAGGTTTTTGGTTTGTATTACAATTTATTAATTCGAGCATGAAGTCTTCACAAGGAGGTGGGGTCGCCTATGCTGCTCATATTGGAGGTTTTATTACAGGAATGGTTTTGATATTATTTTTTAATAAAACAGCAAAGAGAAAAACGAAAATTATGAAAGGACCTTGGAGTTAATGAACTATTTAATACCATTCATTATTTTAATTACTGTTGTCGTATTCATTCATGAATATGGTCATTATTATATTGCAAAAAAATATGGTGTTGGAGTAACCGACTTTTCAATTGGCTTTGGAAGAGAGATTTTTGGCTGGAATGATAAATCTGGCACCAGATGGAAAATTTGCTGGATACCACTTGGAGGTTATGTAAAATTTTTTGGTGATCGCAATGTATTTAGCCAAACAGAACAGGCTGAGGTTTTAAAAAAATATAATAAAAAGGATCAAAAAAAACTTTTTACTTTAAAACCCTTATATCAAAGATCTTTAATCGTTGTTGCAGGTCCTGTTGCAAACTTTGTTTTGGCACTAATAATTTTTGTATTTATTTATATGTTTGTAGGTAAAGATATGACACCTGCAATTGTACATGAAGTTCAAAAGGATAGCCCTGCATATATCTCTGGAATTAAAAAAAACGATAAAATTGTTTCAATTGATAATAAAAAAGTGAACAGTATTTTAGAGGTATCTATATTTATTTCTACATCTACTTCGGAAAGCATAAAATTTATAATCCTTAGAAATGACCAGGAAGTAATTTTTAATATTAAGCCAGATTTAGTTGAAAGCAAAGATTCTTTGGGAAATAAAATTAAAAAAAGAATGATTGGAATTAAACTGGCTCCATTTAATAATGAATTTAACAATGTAAAGCTAGGACCAACCAAAGCTATCTTTTATTCTATAAAGGAGGTTTGGTTTGTAAGCACAACTTCTTTAAAATATTTAGGGAGCATGATAACAGGTTCAGGAGATTCTTCTCAATTAGGAGGGCCAATTAGGATAGCGAAAATCACCGGGCAAGTTGCTGAATATGGTATTGTTCCTTTTTTAAGTGTAATGGCCTATATATCAATAAGCCTCGGTTTAATTAATCTGTTTCCTATTCCAATGTTAGACGGAGGTCATCTAATGTTTTATTTCTTTGAGAAACTATTAGGTCGTCCTTTGCAGCAAAAAACACAAGAAGGATTTTTCCGAATCGGTTTATTTTTACTATTTTCATTAATGTTTTTTGCAACATTTAATGATTTGAAAGACCTTGGTCTATTCTAAATACAAAGACTTAATTATCGAAAAAAGCAGTAAAAACAAGGGTTTTTTGATATACCCACATATTGTGTGCATTATTGTAAAATACACTAAAAAAACCATTGATTTCCTGAGTTTTTATGGCAAGAGTGAATAAAGCAATAAAAATGAGGCTAAAATGAATAAAAAACAGTTAATGAGCAAAATAGCAACGACGCTAAATCAAAGCAAAGCGGATGCCGAGAGAACTTTTGATAGTATTCTCAGCTTGATTCTAGATTGCCTTAAAAATGATGAGCAAGTTAAAATAGCTGGCTTCGGCACTTACAAAGTTGCAAAAAGAAAGGCTAGGATTGGTAGGAATCCAAGAACTGGTGAACAAATTCAAATTGAAGCATCACAAAAAGTCAAGTTTTTGCCTGCTAAGGCACTAAAAGAGATGTTCAATAAATAAATTTACTAAAAAACAGCCTTTAAAAGTTATAATTTTAAAGGCTGTTGGCTGTTTTATTTTGTGTTGAAAATACAGCTAATTTTCGTTGTTAAGTGTTGGTATTTGGGTTTTCTGATCCTTTTTAATAATTGGCTATAATTGTTCATATTGTATTTTGATCCCATAATTTTTTAATATCGATATGCGGTGATATTCCATAACTTGAATTTATATTTGTAAAATGTACTGATAGAGATGGAATAGGCGCCAAACAATACTCTTCTTTATATATTTCATTCAGATATTTCTCAAATGGATCATGCCTTTTTTTACAATTCTTTACGAAATTTTCCCAGTATTGATCTAGGATTATTTTGCTAGTTAAAAATGTACAAAGGGTTCTGTCAATCAATTGCCAATGCCTATGACTACCAATTAATATATTAGTTTTTCTATCCGTTGTATAAAGATAAGGGTAGTCGGATGGACATAATACAATTTCTCTATTTAATTGGGACGCAAGACGTTCATAAGTCATTAACATTTCTTCGATCAAGGTATCTTTATGAAGATAATCATCTTCTACAAAGAAGATTAAATCTTCAGTTTCATTTTTAGCAATAAAAAAACATTTTAATAAACTTGCTAAATTACTAAATGTTTCGGGGTTTTCTTCGTTTATAATTTTATTATCAAATTCATTTTTATTTAGATTTATTATATTAGGAACAATTTTCCATCTATTCAAAAGTAAATTAATTTTATTAATAATTGTTTTGTCGGAATTGTCATCCACAATAGTTAAATTAAAGTTAATACTTTGCAATAGAGTTTTTGCTTTTTGTAAAGAATTTAGTAATGAATTCAAGGATCTAAGAGTATATTCACTCTTGGGTTTATCAAAAATTCTTGCCTTACTTTGATCCCATATATTTACTTTGGTATTAGATCTAAAAATTATGTTTAATGAATTTATTTTTCTTTTAATTTTTACCTCGCCTAGGGGTAAAACGATTGATTTTTTATTTATTGTTGAAAGATTTTCAGTTAAAGATTTATCTAATGTTGGAGAGGTGAATCGATTTTGATCAATAATTTCAAAATCAAGAAATCTAGATATTGTAATAAAAAATTTCTTAAATAAGCGTTTAATCATTAATTTTTTTGAGCCTCTTTTAAAACGAATTCAAGGCGATCCTGCCCCCAAAACATTTTATTATTTATTATAAAAGATGGTGCTCCAAACACTCCTTTCAAAAAAGCATCCTTTGTTCTTTTTTTCAATTCCTCTTTAATTTTTTGTTCAGATAGTTTTAATTTAAAAGTTTCGATATTAAAATTCAAATCTTCTAAGATTTTATTAACTATATTTTGATTATTTAAATTTAATCCATCCTTCCAACAAGCATCAAAAAACTTGTCTATATACAAACTTGTTTTGTTTTCCTTTCTGGCTATCAATACACCTCTCATTAAATTTAAAGATTGGATTGGAAAGTGAGAGTTAAATTTAAATTTTATGTTAAGCTTTTCTGCAAATAGTTTGCAGTCTTTGATTATAAATCTTGCCTTTGAGGGAATAAATACCGGTGCTTCAACTTCTGCAAGATTATGCAGTCCACCCAATAAAATAGGCATATAGTTTACGTCAATCTTATATTGGTTTTCAATATTTCTAATTTGCTTATGAGCTAAATAAGAATAAGGACTTGTGAAATCGAAAAAAAAATCAAACGATTTAATCATGCAAGGAAATTTTTCTTGAATAAAAGATTCTGATAAACCAATATAAAACTAAACCCAATGGGCCAGCAAAATAGATCGAGATTAAGGAAATTCCAGATAAAAATTTTGGAACACTGTATCTGAGCGCGTCTCTTGATACCCAAGAACCTAAAAATAAGTTTATAGCTATAAAATGTAGCCAGAAAATTAACAAAAAAATATCATTTGAGAACAAAGAATGAAGATTTTCTATTCCTAAATATAAATCAAAATTATCAAAAATATTTTGGCCACTGGTTATTAGTTGATAGATCATATAGCCATATATTAATGAAAATATTATTGGCAAAAATATTGAACTGATAAATAGTAGACTGACCCTTGAATTTGGCAGAAAAATTAATGTTAACCAAAAAGGTAATACTCCAAAACTAAGCCAAAGATAAATAATTTCTGGGCCAAAATAATTTTGTAAATTTGTGAGCATGAATAATTTATTATATTTTGTATTATAGTATATTTAGTTATGATTCCCAGCAAAAGCAAAAAAAATCTTGAAGCAACCGTAGAAGAAATAAGAAAATTTTCATTTTCTTACTTAGAAAAATATGCCCCCTCCAAACAACAGCTCAGAATTTATTTATTAAAGAAATTTTTTAAGTCTTCAAATATTTATGTTGCAAAAAGTGAATTATTAACTTTGATAGATTTAGTTATTTTTGATTTAGAAAAGAACAAGTTAATAAGTGATAAATTTTATTCACAATCAAAAATAAAAAAATTTCTAAAAAAAGGCTATTCATTAAATAAAATTCGAAACTATTTAATTAATAAAGGCATTAATGAAAAATATATAAAAGATAGCATTTCAAAAATAAACTTGGAAGAAACTGATCAAGATTTTTTTTCAGCAATTAAAACTTGTAAAAAAAGAAGAATTGGACCAAATAGGGAGGAAGGTAATCGTGTTCTTTTTTATAAAAAAGATATGTCAATTTTAGCTAGGTCGGGTTTTAACTATGAAACTTCAAAAAAAATTTTAGATTTATCAAAAAAAGATTATGAAAAATTACTTAGATTATTGTGACGTTTTGTGTCTTTTGTTTTTTCTTGTAAGTAAAAATCAATTCTTTTTTAATTTGATTTTTTAACATAAACAAATAACAATAAGCCAAAAATTGAGACTGAAACAATAATTATTAAAATTTTTTGGATCATTATTTTTTATAACCTTGATAAGTTAAATTATTTCTTCAAATCTTTTGATCTTCTTACTAATAAAGATAAATTTTTATAATCATCTTTTCCATACATAAATTCTTTTTCATCAAGTGTAGTAACTATGCCTCCTGCATGCTTCACAATAGCGTGTCCTGCAGCAATATCCCATTCATAAGCCCGAGCTTTAGCTGCATATAAGTCAAATTCGCCTGAGGCAATAACACAAAGCTTATAAGAACTTCTTATATTAACAAAACTTTTTACATTAAACTTATTATGAGCTTTTAACACTTCCGAAGAAGGTTTAGATGAATTTGATACAGCGTGCACTTCTTCAAGTTTCATTTTTTTTTTACATTCTAATTGTATTTTTCTTTGTTCAAACTTTTCAAACGAACATCCGTTTCCATAAGAATAGAATAATCGTTTTTTAGCCGGAGCATAAATTATGCCAATGGCTGGTTCCAAATTAATTATCAAGCAAGCATTCAATGTAAATTCATCTTTGTTATTTATATAATCTTTTGTTCCATCTATTGGATCTACTAACCAAAAATCTTTAAATTCATTTTTTTTATTTAAGTTAACTGTCTCTTCCGAAATTATAGGAATATTAGGAGTAATTTGAATTATTTTTTCTTTAAGCAATTTATCTACTTCCAAATCTCCATTAGTTACAGGAGAATTATCAGACTTGAATGTTGTCTTTAGACCTTTGTTTCTCAATTCTATTGCTTTTTGGCCAGCATTAAGAAAGGTTTCCAACAGACTTTCAGTCATACTTTTTAATTCATTGATATTCAATTTTTTACTTTCTCTAATATGATTTCTTCAATGTTTATAACGAGCTTTCCTTTATTTTCAAAGTTAACTGTAGCTTTATTTTTTATTATTGATTGTATCTGTCCTATTCCCCAACTTTTATTTAAAGGGTTAATAACAAAATCACCTGGCTCTAAATTTAAATTCATTTGTGGAAAGTAGTTTAATTTTATATTAAAACATTTTTGGATAATACTAAACTATATGAATAAGAAATTTATAAATTCCTTAGGAATCGCAAAGTCAAAAAAGGACACAAAAGTTGTTGTAGCAATGTCAGGAGGCGTTGATTCTTCAACAGTAGCAGGGTTAATGAAAAAAGAAGGCTATAAAGTAATTGGAGTTACTTTAAAGTTATATGATGATGTAAAGACTTCGGTAAAATCAAGACAGTGTTGTGCAGGTCAAGATATAATGGATGCAAAAAGAGTTGCAAATCAACTAAAAATTGATCACAAAATCCTTTATTATCAAAAGAAATTTAAAAAATATGTAATAGATAATTTCGTTGAAAGCTACATGGCTGGAGAAACGCCTATTCCATGTGTACAATGCAATCAAACTGTTAAGTTTAGAGATCTCTATGAATATTCGAAAGAATTAGGGGCAGACGCATTAATAACAGGCCATTATGTAAAGAGTACACATAAAAATGGAATTTCAGAGATGTATCGAGCAAAAGACCAAGAAAGAGATCAAAGTTATTTTTTATTCAACACAAATAAGGATCAATTGAATTTTTTAAGATTTCCACTAGGAAAATTTACAAAAAAAGAAACAAGGGAAATTGCAAAAAAACTAAAGTTAAATGTAGCTGATAAACCTGATAGTCAAGATATTTGTTTTGTACCAAATGGTGACTATGCTTCGGTAATCAAAAGATTTAAACCTGAGTCTTTCAAGAAGGGGAATATAAAAGATCTAAATAATAATATTCTTGGAACCCACGAAGGTATAATCAATTTTACTATTGGTCAAAGAAAGGGAATTGGGATAGCAGATAAGGAGGCGCTGTACGTTATAAAAATTAATTCAAACAATAATGAAATAGTAGTTGGACCAAAATCTGCTCTTGCAGTAGACAAAATTAAGTTAAGAAATTTAAATCAACTTTGCAATAATATAGAAGATTGTAATTCTAATTTATTTGTAAAAGTTAGATCAACCGGTAAATTATTAAAAGCTAAAGTCAAAGTTAATGGCAGTAACGCTGAAGTTAAATTAAAAAATAAAGAAATAGGCATATCTCCTGGACAAGCATGTGTTTTTTATTCTAAAAATAAAATTGGGGATAAAGTTCTGGGTGGTGGCTGGATATATAGTAATTATCTGTGAAATTAATACACAGTATTCACACAACTATAAATGGATAATAATAAACAACTACAAAGTGATGGAAAAACAAAAAGAAAGATGATTTAATGAAACTAATTAAGAGGCAACTCTTAACTGGCCAGTTGAGGAAAAACCGAGAGGTTCAAGCTCAGCGGGCAGAAAGTCTCGAACAGTAGAACTAAACATTCGAGGCGACTGGTGCGAAGGTAGTTCTCAACAGCGTACCAAACTGAAGATTCAGTGGCGAAAGCTACTGAGTCTTTTGGTTTTTTTAAGGCTCACTTTAAATTAATCATGATGACTTTCGAAAAGTGTAAGAAAAGCAAGAGCTTTTACTGTTTTTTCCAGAAAAAAAAAGTAAGTAAGTAGAAGCTTATTACTCCCATGAAGTAGTTCCATTCAAGTGAGTGTTTAAATGATGTATGCCCTTCAGCAACTAAGAAGGGGATACTAACAAAAGCCACAACAACTAAGATTGAAACTAAAATAATTTTGATATTTAGAATTCTACTATTAATAAATTTTTTTATTTGTTCTTTGATTTTAAAAAAATTAATTACCAAAATTGTTTGAGCTATAACTTCAAAAATAATAAAAGCCAGCACAAGCACTCTTCTAAACAATTTATATAAATTATTATCAAATTTAATACCTAAAAATATGGAATGTAAAACTAGAAATATGGCCGAACCAATACCAAAAAAAAAGAAAAATTTTTTTATAGTTTAAGTATGGACTTATCTTTCCCATCAAGTCAGAATTAAAACGCCAATATTGAATTAGAAAAAAAGCAGTAATGAACATTGCCGGTTTAAATATTAGGTACGTTGGAAAAACTCTAGCAGTTCTGCTTATAGATACTCCACCATCGATATAAGGAATTGTAGGGAGTACTACGTGTTCTAAATTAAAAAACTGGTGAAAATTAGTAATTAATATAAGACAAGCGTTAAGTGAAATAAATGGAACAATAAAGATCCAAATGCTCAACTTCCTAATTTTATTAATATTTTCCACTAAATTAAATATTATTTTTTCTTATTTCTTTTCTTAGCTCTTCGTTTTTTTGAGCCCATTTTTCGTCTACCCCTGTGTTTTTTAGGATATCCCATTAAATTTACTCCTTTCTAGCATTGTTATTTTATTGACGTTGAAATTTGGATATAACATTGTGTATGTTACTAATCAAATTTTTTTATGGCTAACTCACCCAAAACTTTTTTAAAACATGCTGCCAAAGGTATCCAATCTAGGTCAGTAAATCCTGCAATTATAAGGGCGTCCACAATTCTTTTTAAGACAATACAAGAATTGCGAAAACATCAAAAAGATATAGCAAAAGGTAAAAGCGTTGCTTTCTGGGATTATGGTAGGCAGGGAAGCCAAACAACAATTTTACTTCAAAATTTACTTAAAAAATTGGAACTAGCTCATCATGTATTCTTAACTCAAACTGGATTTGCCTCTGTAGCACTGGCTATCATGAGTGTTTGTAGACCAGGAGATGAAATTGTAATATCTGATTGTGTTTACCGTCCTACACAAAAGCTTACCAGTCAATTACTTCTAGAATTTAATATTAAGGCTATTTGGTATGATCCAAATAGTTTTGACGATCTCAAAAATAAAGTTACAAAAAAAACAAAACTTATTTATGTAGAAAATCCAGGAAGTAATACTTTTGAATTTCAGGATTTAGGAAAGATAGTAGCTCTTGCCAAAAGAAAAAAAATTTATACTGCTATCGATAATACTTGGGGTACAGCATATTACTTAAAACCTATAAAACTGGGTTTTGATATGTCGATTGTTTCTGCTACCAAATATTATTCAGGTCATTCAGATGTTATGGCAGGAACATTAGCAGTAAGTAAAAAAGTTTATAAAAAAGTTTTGTGGTATAACCATGTTTCAGGACACCGCCTATCCGCAGATGATGCTTATCTAGTCATTCGAGGATTGAGAACTTTAGATTTAAGATTAGAAAAACATCAAGAAAATACAAAAATAATAGTAAAATGGTTAGCCCAACAAAAAAAAATAGTAAAAATTTTATATCCTTACAAAACATCATCTACCAGTTATAAATTATGGAAAAAATATTATTCTGGTGCCTCAGGCTTGCTAGGGATTGTTATTAAAAGTAAAAGCAAATCTTCCGTGTACAAATTTGTAAATTCATTAGAACTTTTTGACATTGGTTATAGTTGGGGAGGCTTTGAAAGTTTAGCAGTTTATAATGACCCCATCATTGAAATGGGAAAAAGATTATTTTTTAAACTAGAAAAAGATCAACATCTTATTCGTTTGCATATTGGCCTTGAAGATCCAAAAGATTTAATAAATGATCTAAAAAAATCTTTAAAGTTCGTTAAGTGATAAAAGAAAAATTTATAAAAAATAGAGCAGCTTTAATAACACTAATTGCGGCTTCTTTAGTAGTCTTACTTTCTTTAGGTGTAAGGCAAACTTTTGGATTATTTTTTATGGATTTTAATAGCAGTCTCAGTATTTCAAATACAGAGTTTGGTTTAGCAATCGGTATTCAAATGCTAATGTGGGGAATTTCTGGTCCAATATTTGGGGCTATCGCCGACAAATATGGAGGGCCTAAAGCCATAACCATTGCTTTTGTTTTTTTTATACTTGGTGTTTATCTTTTATATACGGGACCAAACACTGGTATTTTTTTTCAAATTAATTTAGGACTTTTAGTAGGTATTGGTCTAGGTGGTACAGCGATTAGTATTCCAATGTCGATTGTAGGTAAGCATTTTCCACTATCTAATAGAACTATAGCAATGAGCATAGTTACTGCAGTTGGTTCATTGGGGTATTTTCTATCACCACTATTCACTACATATTCATTGACAAATAATGGTTGGGAAAGCACTTTATTTGTATTTACAATATTTTTGTTAATTGGTTTTTTTATTGCCTTTTTTGTAAGGTCACCTTTATCAACTCAATCAATTGAAAAACCTAACGACCAAACCACATTTGCTGCTCTTAAAGAAGCTTTTAAAAATAAAAGCTATATTCTTTTAACGTCAGGTTTCTTTGTATGCGGTTTTCATATTACTTTAGTAGGAACACATGTGCCAAAATATGTGATTGACAGAGGCTTAGAAAGTTGGACAGCCGCTACAATCTTATCTTTAATTGGTTTGTTTAATATATTTGGTTCACTTACAAGCGGTTACCTATCTTCAATTATGAGTAAAAAAATTATCTTAAGTTCAATTTATTTTCTTAGAGGAGTCTCAATAGTCTTTTTTATTTTTTTACCACCTAGCAATATTAGTGCATTTATTTTTGGTGCAAGTTTTGGTTTCTTATGGCTTTCAACTGTGCCCGCTACAAGCGGGATTGTTGCTCACATATTTGGAACCAAATATTTGGGTCTATTGTATGGAATTGTTTTTTTAAGTCACCAAATAGGTTCTTTTTTTGGAGCATATCTCGGAGGTTTATTTTATGATCTTTATGGTTCGTATGATTATGCCTGGTATTTGGCTATTGCATTATCAGTTTTTGCTGGCATTATACATTTACCAATTATTGAAAAGCCTGCTACTAGACTAGCCACAGTTTAAAAAAGTTTATGAAAAAAATACTTATAATGGGTTTACCAGGCTCTGGTAAGACAACTTTGGCTTCAAAATTAGTACCTTTGCTAAATGCAAAAAGGCTTAATAACGATGAAGTAAGAAAAGCTGCAAATGATTGGGATTTTTCTGAGGAAGCAAGAACAAGACAAGCAAAACGTATGGCTGATTTTGGTCCAACTACTATTTCATTATTGTTTGAATT
>AZYC01000006.1 GCA_000513075.1 alpha proteobacterium SCGC AAA288-G21
ACAAAAAAGTTGGAAAAATTGTTTTTTTATTATCTTTTTTAAATCCAATTTTTTTTGGTCATATGTCATTTAATCCCAAAGATCCGATGATTGCATTTTCTCACGTTTGGGCTACATATTTTATAATTAGATATCTTCAAACACAGCAAATTAATGCTAAAAGAAAATACTTTTCAACATTAATAGGGTTAGCAATAGGCTTTGGTGTAGGAGTTAGAGTTATATTTATTGGTTACTTAATACCAGTATTAATACTAGCCATCTTAGATATCTTTTTTCTAAAAAAAATAATAAATAAAAAATTTTCATTAATTAAATTCTTTAAAGATTTATTTAAGATTCTCTTAATAGCTTACGCAATGATGATAATTTGCTGGCCTGATGTACATGCTAATATTTTTACTTTACCATTTAAATTAACTCTTGATTCTTTGAATGATTTATCTCTGGGAACCAACATGGGTTTATTTAATGGAGACTTTTATAGAACAAATGAAACCCCCAAAACATATTTAATTATTAATTTGTTTTATAAGCTTCCAGAATTTATATTACTTAGCTACATAATTTTTGCTTATCTTTTTTTTAATGATAAAAATTTTTTTTTAACTCATTTTAAATTTGTTAAAACAAAATTGTCTTATTTATTATTTATTATCGTTTTTCCCATTGTAATGGCTTCTTTAATGGCATTAAGAATTTATGATGGACTTAGACACTTTTTGTTTTTAATGCCTTATTTAAGCATAATTCCAGGAGTGGCTATATATTATCTAATTTATAATATAAAACTCAATATCCATAAATTTTATCTGACATCAATTCTAGTATTATTCATTTACTATTTGTTTAATTTTTTTTCCTTAACTCCTTATCAATATACATATTTAAACATATTAAATGGAAATTTCTCAGATGCATCAAAAAGGTTTGAAAACGATTATTGGGGAGTTTCACTTAAAGAACTAGTAAGTAAAATTGAAATGAGTAAACGTTTCAAATCAAATAATTACTTTAAAATCGCTTATTGTGGAATTAATAACGATACAATAAACTATCATCTTAAGAGAATTAAAAATTTTAAATATATAGAAACTCCTAATGATGAAGATTTTGACTATATCATAATGACAAATAGACTTAGCGGAAAAGATCAAACATGTTTTGACTCATACAAAGGCAAAGATATTTTATTTGTGAAAAGAAATGGATTAATTTTATCAAGAATTAAACAAAATACGGGCTCTTAGCTCAATTGGATAGGGCAACTGTAGTAACAATTTTTTTTCATAAATAATTTATTATGCTTTGATTCTTGTGATCAAAATTCTCTGCAAAGCACCATTCTCTTTTTCCAGAATATCTTAAGCTTTCCAGTTACTCTTTCTTGAACTCAATTAATTAATTTCTTTAATTTAATGATAAAATATAGCTTGTTTTGTATTTTTATATATTTTGTTTTAAGTATACTTAATCTATTAATAATGGACATAAATACAAATGAAGAAACTTAAAGTTCTTTTGGCAGACCCAAGGCATAAAACAGTTGGTGCACATTCGTACTTTGTGCCAATTGGTATTGGATATATAGGTTCAAACTTGCTTAAACAATTTAAAGGACAAATTGATTTAAAACTATTTGTCGATGCTGAAGAAATTTTTGAATCATTAGAAAATTGGAAACCAGATGTTATTGGAATTTCGAATTATATTTGGAATCCTGATCTTTCCAAATTTATTTGCGAATATGCAAAAAAAATTAACCCAAATGTATTAACTGTTTTAGGTGGTCCAGAATTTCCCGCAGGAACTGGTGCAACAAAAATTGAGGATAATGAAAAAGATAAAACTTACAGCAAATGTTTTAAGTATTTGTCTGAAAGACCATACGTAGATTACTTTGCTTATTCTGATGGTGAAATTTCTTTTTTAGAAATTGTTAAAATTTTTATAGAAAATAATTGTTTAACTAAAGAAATGATTGATAAAGACAAACCAATAAAAGGTTGCGTCAGTCTAAAAAAAAATATGAAAGGCCTACATATTGGTGATTATATGCCAAGGATAGGAATGTTCGGTTCTGTAAAAACTGAGGGTAGAGATGTGATTCCATCTCCCTACACTACTGGACTACTTGATAAATTTTTAGATGGATCTTTCACGCCTGCATTTGAAACATCAAGAGGATGTCCTTTTTTATGCACATTTTGTGATCAAGGATTAGACGCTACTAAGATTACAACTTTTAGTGTTGATAGAATGGCTGAAGAAATTGAGTATGTAGCAAAAAAACTGCATGACCTCGAAGGTACAAAAGCAATAATGATGTTTGACTCCAATTGGGGAATTTTTGAAAAGGATGTTAAGCTATCGCACGAAATATTAAAAGTTATGGATAAATATGATTATCCACAATACATTGAATGCTTAACTCCAAAAAGCAACTGGAACAATATAATAAAAATAAATGACAAACTAAAAAATAGGGTGTCCCTCAGTTTGTCTATGCAGTCATTGAATTTAGAAACACTTGATGGAATAAAAAGAAGAAATTGGACTAAGGAAGAATATATAGAATATTTAAGAAAGCTTGAAGAAAGAGAAAAAATTGCATCCTGTGAAATCATTATACCTTTGCCAAATGAAACTGAAAAAACATACTTTGATGGAATAAAATTTTTGATGGATAATGGTGTGCAAACAATGACTTACTCACTAATGATGTTATGTGGTGCTGAACTAGGGAGAGATAAAGCAATAAAAGATTATGAGTTAAGAGACAAGTGGAGAATATTACCAAAACAGTTTGGTGAATATAGAGGAAAAAAAATATTTGAAATAGAGCAAATTTGTGTTGGTACAAGAACAATGGATTACCAGGGTTATTTGAACTGTAGAAATTATGGTTTCATAGCAAAATTAATGGGTCTTTCTTTATTAAAACCTATCAGTACATTAACAAAAAAAATTGGAATATCTTGGTTTGATTTTTCTATAGCTGTTAAAAATAAAATTAATGATAAAAATTACAAAGGCAGATTAAAAGAACTAATCGATAATTTTTGCAAAGAATCCCACGAAGAACTTTTTGAAACAAAAGAAGAAGCTATGAAATTTTATTCGAAAGATAAAAATTATAAGTTATTAATAAATGGAGATGTTGGAGAAAATTTAATGCAAAAATATACAGCAAGAGGAGCACTAATTTTAGATGATATAATTTCAACTTTATTTGATGTTATTAGGAATGATTTTCCTCATAAATTTAATGAAGAGACTAGAATGGTATTAGACTCCGCAGAAAATTGGTTAAAAAATTTATACTTAATTAATAAAATAAATTTAAATAATAATGGATCATCAAAGAAGGAAAATGATGAATTAACAATGGATTTTGATTTTCCTGCTTGGTTACAAGATTATAAGCAGCCACTAGAAAAGTTTAAAAAAAATTCAACTTATAAATTTAGCTTAGACTTAAAAAAGATAAATGATATACGAGCTGAAATTGACTCCATCCTATTAGGTGGAAAAGATAAAAACAGAGCATTTGCTAGATTTCTTGAAAGAAGAATTTTTGATGCTAATTTTTTTAGAAAAGAATTTCAGAAATTGCATTAATTACTGATGATATGAAGTGTAAAGCTTTTCCAGTAAAAAAAATCTTAGCTTACTCTCAATGTAGATATAGTTCGCCCTCTGGTCTTTTGATCCAGTAACATAGAAATTATGTTAAAGTGTTTTGGAGAATTATAATCTCTATAGGTATATATTAGAAAATAACATTTAAAAATTAAAGATTTTTTTAAAAACAAACCTTTATACTAATATAGACTTAATTATTTAATTCATTCTAGAAAAAGAACTTTTACCTAATTCTTTCTTGCTAATTTTAATTTGTGAATATTTTTTTGTTTGATCAACAGATATTTTTTTAAAAATTTTTTCAAGTTCTTTAAAATAAATTTTTAAATTTTTTTGGTTATGTGCAGTACTAAGATATATTGAATTTGTAGCTAAGATATTTTTTTTAAGCATCTCCCTAGTAAGAAAAGTTAAATAAAAATGATGTTTTTTATTAAATGTAAAATTTGGCATAGCATCTAACCCTGAAATGTTAATTGGGATATTATATTTTTTTGATATTTTTAACCAAAAAATTTTAATCTTTTTTCCAAGTTTTGTAATATAGTTAAAAGATTTAGTATTTTCCATGATTTCAAGAGTTTTAAGGGCTGCAGCAAATCCTATTCTATCACTCCAAAAAGTGCTGCTGATAAAACTATTATTAGCAAATTTCATAAATCTTGATCTACCTATAACAGCAGTTATAGGGTAACCATTACCCAAAGCCTTTCCAAACATTGCTAAATCAGGGTTTACTTTGTACTTAAGATGCAATCCACCTAGCGTTTCCCTGAAGCCAGAGCTGCATTCATCAAAAATTAATATAATCTTTTTTTTTGTGCATTCTTTTCTAATTAAATTAAGAAAATTATTTTTAGGCCCATAATTTCTTGATACTTCCATCATAACAGTACCAATATTTTTTTTTTTAATAATTGATTTAAATTGATCAAAATTATTATATTCGAAAGTGTGAACAGTATCTATTAATTTTTTACAAACACCTTGTGTATCAACATCTTTTATTAAATGTTGATCTAAATTATTTTTCTTTTTTAAATTTGCAGCTTGATACCAGTCATGCCAACCATGATAACCGCAAATGGCAATGTTATCTTTATTTGTTACGGCTCTTGATATCCTGATTGCTATAGCATTTGCCTCTCCTCCTGTTTTTGCAAATTTTACCGCTTCAGCCCATTTATGAAGTTTTAAAATTTTATTTGCTAATTGAACTTCTTCGTAGCAATTTAGAGATGACATATTACCTTGCGAAATAATTTTTTTAATATAACGATCAATTTTTTCATTTGAATAACCGAGCAAATTTGTCCCCACACCCATTAATGAAAAATCATAATATAATTTATTATTTAGATCCCATATTTTGCAACCTTTCGATTTTTTGAAATAGGTTGGCCACTTGTTGGGCGCAAATAACTCGGGTCTTTTAGAAATTAAAGAATTACCTCCAGGAATAATTTTTTTTGAATATTTCCAAAGTTTTAATTGATTGATTTGTTTTATCATATATTTGAATTTGTAAAACCAAAAACCTGGTCAATGTTTTTTGAATGAGAATATGATTTCTTTATTAAAATTAAATCTTTTTTATTTAAAAACTTAAATTTTTTTAAACTTAAGTAGTGATTATAACTATTCAATCCAACTACGACCTTATTAATCATTTTATTGCTATATACCCAAGAATAACTTAGCTCAGCTAAGCTAATTTTGTTTTTTTTTAAAATCTTCATTATTATAGTTGAAAAATTTTTCGATACTTTAAATTTATTAAAAACATATGAAGGTTTTTTAAACAAAAAACCCTGAAGAAAAACTGATCTAGCTTCTAATTTTATTTTATTTTTTTTAACTAAATTAATAAAATTTTGATTAAATAAAAATCTTTGATCTAATATATTAAGAGGTATTTGAAATGTTGAGATACTTTTATCCACTTTTTTTAAATATTTTAAATCATTATAATATAGTGATATTCCTACGTCTTTTATTTTATAAATTTTGCAAAATTTAATTATACGTGATCTAAATTTTTTATCTATGTAATCTTCTAGGCTATGGAACATTACACATTCTGGAACATTTTTGAGATTATAAATTGATTTTTCTAAATCAAAACTTTTTTTATTAAATTTTGTGGTAATTTTGAAATTTGTCCTCTTTGAGAATTTACCTATAATATTCTCAGCATTTCCATAGTCCTGGGCTGTGTCAAAATTTAAAATTTGATCTTTTTTAGCTGATGAAAAAATCTTTTTTATATCATTAAAAATTATTTTTTTTTTGTTAGTAGCTCCATATTTGCTTCCAAATTGGGCTGTACCTATTGACACTTTTTTAAATTTCTTTTTACCTTTTTTTAGCATCGATTCTATTTCTATGTCTAAAAATACTTTCTGCTAATTTAAAATCTTCAATATAGTCAATATCTATAGCGTTGTGTTTATCAACTATATATCCATATTCATTTTTATTTTTATTTAAAAATTCTTTTACATTTATCCAATAAAATTGACCAGCATCATAATAATGTTTAGTAACATTTTTGCTGCTGATTTTTATATATTTTTCATACTTACTTTTTATTTTTTTTTCTTTATATAAAGACAACGCATGTTGTATTGGTGGACTAAAAATACTAACAGGGTAAAGTTTTGAGCATTTTTTTTTTTTAAATTCGTAAAAACTTTTTTTAATTATAGTTGGTGTAGATAAAACTGCTGTAGGGTAAATATATAAAATATACTTATATTTATCGTAATTTTTATCAAAATTTAAAAAATGTTTAATTACATCGTTATCACTTGCTATATCATTTGAAATTTTTTTGGGACGTAAAAATGGAACTTTTACGTTGTATTTTTTTACTAAATTTGCATATCGTCTTGAATCAGTAGTAAGTATAATTTGTTTGATTGTATTTATTTTTTTAACATTTTTTATAACCCATTCAATTATTGGTTTTCCGCAAAATGATTTAATATTTTTATTTTTAATTCTTTTAGAGCCGCTTCTTGCAGGTATTAAACAAACTATTGATTTATTTATTTTCATAAAAATTATTTTAGATATTTCTAATATACTAAAAAATATATATTTTTTTCGTAATTAAACATCATTAAATTTTTTTTAAATTATGAATTTCTGCAATTTTATGCCCTATGATCATGGTACTATTGAAATTTCAAACTTTTACAGAAAAAATATTGACGTAAATTAAGGAATAATGATAGAAAGTCATGGGCACCTGATAACAGTACGCTCCTTTAAAATTAGAATATTTATACTTGTGATAAAAGATAATAAATTTTTTATAAAAAACTTAAAAACAATAATTTTTTTAGGTCAATCAGATAATTTTAAAGATTTATTAAAGATAAATCAAAAATTAGGTATAAAAACAATAATTATTACTTCGGAGCATCAAGCAAAATTAATTAATAAAAAAGAAATAAATTATTTAATTTTCAATAAATTAGATGAAGATTTTAAAAAATTTATTAATAAAAAAACTAACATTGATGAAACACTATTTATCAGTTTAGGTGCTAGATATATTTTTAAAAAAAATACTATTAATAAATTTTTTAAAGATCACTTGGTTAATTTTCATGGAACAAGATTACCGCTAGATGCTGGTGGTGGAAATTGTTCATGGAAAATAATGAGAGAAGACAGAATAGATAATCAACTGTGTCATTTGATTGACGAAGGTATAGATACAGGACCTATACTTTTTAACAAAGCATCTCTTGTTCCAAAAAATTGTTCAATTCCTATTGATTTTGAAATCTATATATTAAAAAAATTTTTAGAATTTTATAAAGAATTTTTAAAAAAATTAATTAATAATTATAAATTTGAATTAAAACCACAAATCAATTATTTGGGAAGATATAACCCAAGATTGAATGCTGAAAAAGATGGATTAATAGACTGGAGTTTGGATTCTTATGATTTAATTAATTTTATAAACGCTTTTGATGATCCTTTTAAAGGCGCTTCAACATATCTAAATAATGGAAATTTTGGAAAACTATTTTTAAAAAAAACTCATCTTCATGGAGGTGACAGTTCAAATCACCCATATATGTCTGGAATAGTATCTAGACATGATAAGGATTGGATTGTTGTATCTACATCTTCTAAACACATGCTTCTAATTGAGCAGGTATTAGATGTGAAGGGAAGAAATATTTTAGAAAAAATAAAAGTTGGAGATAGATTTTTTACACCTCATAATGAACTAGAATTATCCAAAAAAAACAAAACAGTTTATAATTCAAAAGGTTTAAAAAAAAACTAAAGTAATATCTCTTGTTCAAATAATTGCATCTATGGTAGCAACCAAGCTACAGTACATCACTTTTGCCTGGAGGAGACGAACAGCTGAAAAAACTACTGCGAGCCTTTTAAACTAAAAGACTATATTTAACTTGAAGAATTTAACTTTTTATCTTATTTAATCATCAAGCCCTCATAGCTCAATTGGTAGAGCAACTGATTTGTAATCAGTAGGTTCGCGGTTCGAGTCCGTGTGAGGGCACCAATTCCTTAATAAAATCAACGAAAAGTTTTCTAACAAAATTAGAATTTAATAGGTTTGGAAACATTGAATGAGCTCAGGATGCGCACAGATATCCCGCCCCTGGCTTCGGGTGCTTGGTTAAGGACATATGACAACAGAACGCCCAAGAATTAAGGATAAGTTTATCTGAGTTAGTTAAGACCTGCGACAACTTATAGCCCAATAATGTTTGCTACATCATTAATTTTTGTTTTTATTATTAAAAAATAGATTAATACATCATAAATATTACAAATTAAGAAAAAATATCATGAAAGCATATAAAGTTATTAAATCTAATATTCATCGCAAAGGTCTTTGCGCTACGCGTAATATAAAAAGTGGTAAAAGAATAATTGAATATAGAGGAAAAAAAATTACCCACAAGCAGGCAGATGAAGATACTAAGTATGGATATGATATTACTTATTTATTTACAATTGATAAAAAATATCTTTTAGATGGAGATTTTGAATTTAATAAAGCTCGACTAATAAATCATTCATGTAATCCTAATTGTGAAGTTCTTGATGAAAGTAAATCAAAAATATGGATCACCGCAATAAGAAATATAAAAAAAAATGAAGAATTATCTTATGATTATGGATTTAGTTTTGATTGTAACTATAAAGATCATATATGTAAGTGTGGATCGAAAAATTGTGTTGGTTTTATTATTAGAGAAGGCTCTCGATGGCGACTGAAGAAACAAAATAATATTTAATTTTTTTTATATATAAACCACAAGCAGGCATTAACAATACCTAATCACAACAAACTCTGAACCAAGATCCCTAAAAGTTTTTTCATCCCATCTAATCTATCAATAATTAAATTTATTGTCTTTGATCTGTGGTCCATGGAATAATGTCCTTGACCAATGACTCTACTATCATTTAGAATCAAGGATTATTTAAGATGATATGTCCGCAACGACAGATTTGTAATCAGTAGGTTCGCGGTTCGAGTCCGTGTGAGGGCACCAGTAATAGCAGTGTTTATTTACTTTTCTAAAATTTAACTTTGTAAAATCATAAGATCATTAGGCTTATAGAACCTATACATTGAACCATGCTTTGTGATTGAAATTAGATATAATTTATCACTTTTCAATCTTTTTACACTTTTCTTTTCTTTTTCTTTTTTTTGTTTCATCCATCCAAAAAAATTCACTGGTGTAAACAAATTTTTTAAAATCAGTGACCGATGTGGATGATCTAACAAAACCAATATTACCATTTTTCTTTAAAAATTCTCCTTTTCCAACCATGCAAATACCTTTTAAATCACTTATGATTAATTCTCGATTTTTTGCGGAAACAAACCAATTTTTGTTGTCTTCTGTTTTTTTTCCAGGGCACCATCCAACCCATTTTGGTTTACCTTTCTTCTTTGTAGATAAAATAATGTTACCTGAATCTTGAATAATATATTTATATTTTTTAAATTTACACTTCATGATGATTTCTTTCGCATTAACACTTGTGATGAAGAAAATTAGAAAGATGAATGAAAATAATTTTTTAATCATATAAAATTATTACAAAAATATTTTTTTAGATCTTAATTTGGTAAATTTAATAAAGAAGGGCGAGATGAACTCGCCCTTCATATAAAAAATCTAAAATGATATTTATCTTGCTGTGTCCCCAATATCTTCTACGAGAGCACTAACAGATTTTCTTGGTAGTGTTGACATTTCCATTTTGTAAGCAAGAAACCACATCATTCCAACACCTAATATCCAGAATAAAATGTGCCATGCCCAAATCGATGGTATTCCAAACGTCCAAGTAGTTATGTCGTTTGGTGATCCAAAGATATCATTTCCTATTACCGCTCCTGGTCCAATTCCGAAGAATAACCAAGCTATAGTAATTATCCAAGCTGCAGGTTTTAAATTTTCCTTACTTTTTGGAAGAGAAGCATGAGCTGACAAGAAATCATGATATTTTTGTCTATGTGCTCGTTCTCTTGAGTTTTGTGTTTGATAAGAAACAGGTATTGCTACCAATAGGTTACAGAAAATACCCCAGAATGCAGAATGCATTGTCCAAGGCCATCTACCCCAAGGAAGAGTATCGCCAAATAAACTTTGACCAATACTTTCCGTAAGCATAACACCTATAATTCCTGCTAACAGACCCCAAGATACTCCTTCTCTTGTCAACCATGGGAAATAACAAACAGCAGCCAATGGTACCCACATTTGGAAACCAAATGCTACGGCCAGCCCTCCCAATAGAACTAGTGCATCTGTAGAGAATGTTGCAACCATTAAAGCTGCACCTACAACAATGACCACGCAAATACGTCCAAAAAACTTTTGTTCTGCGTGACTCATTTTTGGTCTAAAGAATTTTTTGTAGATATCTCTAGTTAACATTGATGCGCAAGTTGACATATAAGCAGCACCCGTTGATTGCATTGCTGCAAGGGCACATACCGCAAGAAGACCTACAAACCAAGGAGCTGTATCCGCAACCGTATTGATTAAGTAAGGTACAAGATTTCCTTGACCTCCTGTTCCAATCGATTCTGGAAGTACATTCGATATATTCACTCCCGCTGCATTCACAACCGGATCAGCACCTAGAAGGTGTGCTCCCATTCCTTGAGCTGCTGTAAATAAGAATAAGGCAAAGCCTATTCCAAATGAAGAAGCCCAAACTTGTTGTGGTGCAAATGGTTCTGGATCTTTGTTTGAAAACGCCCACATTGAAAATGCTGGTGAAGAATGAATGCCCATAAGAGCAAACATATAAGTTAACACCATCACTCCTGTCCACAATCCCCCAACTGGAGTTTCTTTTCCTAATCCAGCTGTAAACTGTATGACTCCGGGAATTGCAAAGTAGGCCGAATAACCATCTGCAGTTCTACCCCATTTGGTTCCTTCAACTAATGCCACTTTTGCTAAACCCGCATTCAATGCATCCCAACCTCCAACGAGGTCGTACGTAACAAAACCTATTGCTACAATTCCAAACCATAGAAGTACACATTGCAGTGTGTCCACGTAAGCCACGGATCTTAATCCGCCCAATCCTACGTAAAGGGCAACGATACCCGCTAGTACCCATGTACCAGTAGTTACGCCCCACATACCATCTGATAAAACGTTAAACAATTTACCAGAAGCTGCCAATTGTAATCCTAGATAAGGAACTGAGAAACATAAAGCTACGACAACGGTTAAAACACGAACCATATCACCTTTAAAGTAATCGGCTAACATTTCTCCCGGAGTTACGTAACCAAAACGTTTTCCAAGTATCCATTGTCTTTTTAAAAACATCACTCCTGTAAAAGGAATTGTGATTACATAAAAAGATGCATAGGCATATTGGAAACCGTCCCTATATATTAATCCTGGGTGACCCATAAAGGTCCATCCAGAAAATGATGTAGCTGTGGCGGCTAGCACGAATACCCACATCGGTAGTTTTCTACCTGATATAAAGTAGTCAGATGCTGTTTTCGCCATCTGTGCCCCTCTTACTCCCCAGAATATACAATACGCCCAGTAGAGCAGTACGAACACTATCAGCCACGTTACTTTTGCTGACATAAAGGTTCCCCCTTTTTTTTAAATTTTACTTGTTTTATAAAACTAAAAATGCCTGAAACAGTAATTCCAAGCATTTATTTTTTGCACTATGCACCTATATCGATATAGATCAAATGTTTGTTGTAAAAAAATGTTTTCAACTAATAATTGAAATTGTTGATTTCAATACTTTTATTTGCCATAAGTCGACAACTATACATGTCATGTGTTCCAAAATTGCATGTATATAATTAAATCTATTATGAATTTGACACCTTTTTATATCTCTTTCCATGATCCTATATGGACTGTTCTTTTAAGCTTTGCTTTATTTTTTCCAGTAAGGAAATTGATTTGGGTTTTATACGTAAGAAAAAAACAAAAAACTCAAGGTTCAGTTTCAGAGGAAGAGAAAAAAACTTTAAAAAAGCGGGCTACACTTACTTCTGTTCTTTTATCTATTGTTTTTAGCTACCTTTATGTAAGTCAGGTTTTTAATTAATGAATACGAATGTATTAAAGAGGTTCATTATATACTTGGCAATATTAACATTTGTCATGTTTACAGTATGGGCACTTGTTAGATCTTTTATGAATAGACCTCCTGGAGACTACGAAACGGAAGTTTGCGATATTCGTTTAAAAGATAAAAAATACGATGAGGCGGTTGAAGCGGCTGATATAGCGCTTAAAAAAATGCCAAATCACCGAGGGGCTATTATGTGTAAAGCTTTAGTATATATTTCTCAAAAACAATATAGAGAAGCTAGTGATCAACTCGATTATCTAATAAATTTTTTAGAAAAAAATATAGAAGATGATGATAAAACAGGAATAGGTACTTTAGCGGCAGCATATGCCAATCGAGGAATTATAAAAGATAGAAAAGAAGATTATGAGGGAGCTTTAAAAGATTACGTAAAAGCACTCGGAATAGATTATGAAGCAGTTGCTGGCCCAGGCTTAGGTACGGTTATTCTAAACTATAAATTTAAATCTTCTTCAGTAAAAGAAAGAGCTTTATATCTAAATGAACAACTTCAATTACCAGAAAATGAAAGAATTTTAAAAATAGAAGAATTAGATGAAGGACAAGTGATGCACAAACCAGGCAAGCTTTAAAAACTTATTAATCCAAAAACATCTTTAAAAAGTACTAAAAAAAAATAAACAGCTGCAATACATCCAAAAAGTAGTCTTACAAAATCTTTTTCTCCGTCAGGATTTCTATAGGTAATTCCATGGCGAGCTATGAGAGCAGTTACAACTAAAAAAATAATATTAACTAATTTTTCATATTCCTGTGGAATGAAATCAAACATTAATTATTATTTTTTATTCTTGTAGAGTTCTGGAAAAACAACTGATTTTTCAATGTAAGGCGGAAAAAAACCTGCGGGCTCCTCGAAATAGTTAGCTGCCATATAATGAGTTGTAATAAATACCAATACGACGATTGTAGCGTACAATATTCCACGATTTCTTCTTTGTTTTTCATTGTAAATATATGCTCCAAATTCATGATCATAAACGTGATATTTTACATCATAACTATTTAATACATTTGCTTTATCTAACTTTATAATATCTCTGGCGTAATAAGTTACCCAAATAGGTATAATTCCTGTGACCATATATTCGCTAAATATTTTATCTATTCTATGTTCTGGAAGTTCTTCCATATACCAAACTTTATAAGCTAATTGAATTAATTGAAATTCACCAATTTGAAGTAAATTTGCTGCATCTAGGATTTCCGACCTTTTGGGACTATCATCCCAATCAGGCTTGACCAAGGTTTTTAATAACCCATTCATGAATTTATTGGCTTATTTATTTTTTTAGCCACAAACTTCTTTCCTTCCTGCTTTACTACATTCTACAAGTCTTGTATATTTTTTCCATTATTTTATCACAATTTTCACACCACATAGTCGAATGTTTGTTTATTAATTAATAATATGTTTTATTAATCTATCTAAATTTTTTTAGAGCAAAATGGAAAATAAGTATCAAAAAATTTACGATAGATCTATTCAAGCTCCTCAGGACTTCTGGTCTGAAGTTGCGAAAGATATATTTTGGTACAAAAAACCTACCAAAATTCTTAATTCGGACAATCCTCCTTTCTATAAATGGTTCGAAGATGGAGTAACAAACACTTGTTACAACGCTGTTGATTTACACGTAAAAAATGGTTTAGGAGAAAAGATAGCCATCATTTATGATAGTCCGATTACTAATTCAAAAGAAAAAATCACTTATAATCAGTTAAAAAATCGAGTTTCTATTTTTGCTGGGGTATTAAAAAAGCAGAACGTTAACAAGGGAGATAGAGTGATAATTTATATGCCTATGATACCCGAGGCTGCAATCGCTATGCTTGCTTGTGCAAGAATTGGGGCAATTCATTCGGTAGTCTTTGGTGGTTTTGCTGCAAATGAACTTGCCAGCAGAATTGACGACTCTAAAGCAAAAATCATTTTATCTGCTTCCTGTGGATACGAACCAGGACGAACAATAGAATACAAACCACTTCTAAAAAAAGCTGTGGAAATAGCAAAACATAAACCGGATAAATGCATTATATATCAGAGAAAGGATTTCAAAATAGAACTTGATACCAAAAACGAGATTGATTGGAACGATGCGATAAAAGATGCAAAACCAGTAGAGTGTGTTGAAATGAATGCTAATGACTACGCTTATATTCTTTATACTTCAGGAACAACCGGTACACCAAAAGGGATTGTTAGAGATATCGGTGGACACATAGTCGCTCTCAAATGGACAATGAAAAACATATATAATATTAATCCAGATGATGTTTGGTGGTCTGCTAGCGATATAGGATGGATAGTTGGTCATTCTTATATAGTTTACGCCCCACTTTTTCACGGATGTACAACAGTATTGTTTGAAGGAAAACCAGTTGGTACACCGGATGCTGGAGTCTTTTGGAGAATCATTTCTGAATACAAAATAAAATCTCTTTTTACTGCACCAACAGCTTTTCGAGCTATCAAAAAAGAAGATCCAAATGGAAATTTTTTCAAAAAATACGACTTATCATCTTTCGAATCCTTATTCTTGGCAGGGGAAAGAGCAGACCCTGATACTATCAAATGGGCAGAATCTTTATTAAAAGTTCCAGTAATTGATCATTGGTGGCAAACAGAAACTAGCTGGGCAATTAGCGCTAATTGTGCAGGATTAGGACTATCAAAAACTAAATATGGCTCAGCATGCAAACAGGTGCCTGGTTATAATGTAAAAATATTAAAGAGTGATGGCAGGGAAGCTAAGCCTAATGAAATGGGCGATGTAGTTGTTAAATTACCTTTGCCACCAGGTACTTTTCCAACGCTTTGGAACGCCGATCAAAAATATAAAGATAATTATATGTCAACTTATCCAGGATATTATCAAACGTATGACGCTGGTCATATTGATGAAGATGGTTATGTCTGGATTATGTCAAGAACCGACGATATTATTAATGTTGCTGGACACAGATTATCCACTGGAGTAATGGAAGAGGTTCTTGCAGAACACAAGGATGTTGCTGAGTGTGCTGTTCTGGGCATATCAGATAAATTAAAAGGTCAATTGCCAATAGGTTTATTAATTCTCAAAGCTGGAGTAAAAAAAAACCATGATGAAATATCTAAGGAATGCATACAAATGATAAGAGAAAAAGTTGGACCTGTTGCAGCATTTAAAACTGCCTTAGTAATTAAAAGATTGCCAAAAACAAGATCAGGAAAAATATTAAGAGGAACAGTAAAAAAAATTGCTGACGGAGAAACCTACAAAATACCAGCGACAATTGATGATCCAGCTATTTTAGATGAAATAAAAGAAGATTTAAAAAAACACAATATTTTAAAATAAGAAAAGTTCAAGAACTGGAAGATTTACTATGAAAATACGAAACGTAACGGCTTGCGTGTTTGATGCATATGGAACTTTGTTTGATGTAAATTCTGCCGCAGCAAAGTGCAAAGAAAAACTTGGCGATAAATGGGAAAACTTTGCCAACGCATGGAGAACAACCCAGCTCGAATATACATGGTTAAGAAGTCTTATGAAAAAACATAAAAATTTCTGGCAAATTACTGAAGACTCTTTAGATCATACAATGGCAACATTTAATATTGATAAAAACATGAAGAAGGAACTGTTGAATTTATATAAAGAGCTCAGCCCTTACCCAGAAGTTAAAGAATGTTTAGATGCTCTTAAATCTAAAAAAATTAAGATAGCTATCCTCTCCAATGGAACACCCGATCTCTTAAAGGGACTGGTTGAGAGTAATAATATCCAAAGCTATTTTGATAACATCATCTCTGTTGAAGATGTTAAAATATACAAACCTGATCCAAAAGTTTATGAAATGCCAATCAAAAAATATAATTGCAAACCCGAAAATATTTGTTTTTTAAGTTCAAATACTTGGGATGTTTCAGGTGGGGGAGTTTTTGGTTACAAGTCGGTATGGGTAAATCGATTTAATAAAATATTTGATAAACTTGGATATAACCCTCAATATATCATCAATAATCTAAATCAGTTGCTTGAATTGGTGTAAAATTTAAAAGTCTATAATGTTTATTTAAAATAATTATGAACATTTTTAAAAATTTTATAGCCATCAGCATATAATTCATTTTTGTGCTGCGATTTATTTATTGTTTTTACCCTTCGATCAATCCAGTTTGGTTTCTGTGTAAGATAGAGTGCTCTCTCGGGATGAGGCATCATCGCCAACACGTTGCCTTTGGAATTGGTAATAGCAGCAATATCTTCCATAGAACCATTTGGATTATAGGGAAACTTTTTTTTGGCTAGCAATCCAGCTTGATTTATATACTTGCATGCAATCAATTTTTTTTTATTTAATTTGTCTATAATCGTTTTATCAGCAACAAATTTTCCCTCCTGATGGGCAACAGGTAAATATAGATAATTAATTTTTTTAAACCAAGGACCCCGTTTATTAGTAACTTTTAATTTTATCCACCTGCATTGATATGTTGGAACATCGTTTTCAACCAACGCAACCTCTCTTTTTTTATACCCTTCCAAAGCAGGAACAATTCCAAGATTAATTAAAATTTGACATCCATTACAAATACCGAGAACCAATTTGTCCCGTTCGATAAAATTAACTATATATTCAAATAGATTATTTTTAATTTTGTGTGCCATTGCATTTCCAGAACCAGTATGATCTCCATATGAAAAACCACCGGGTAAGGCTAGAATTTGAAAATTTTTTAGTTTTTTCGGATTTTCAATTAGGTCATTAACGTGAATAATAGCTCCACTAATCCCTGCAGTTTTAAATGCATTAAGAGTTTCTTCTTCACAATTAATTCCGTATCCTGATAAAACTAAAGCTCTCATCAACTAAATAAATCCTTCCTATATTTATTGTTTAAGGAACTAATACCAACTTCAAATTCATCTTCGTTATGCATCGTGAAGATTATTTTTTTACTTTTTATGATTTTTCCAACGAAGGATAACTGATTTTTTTTAAAATAATTTTCAAACCTACTTTTATTGTATGGATTAACAGTAACAACTATTCTGCTTTGTGACTCAGAAAAAAGAATATGATTATTGTCTATTTTTTTGTCAATTGTATTGATATTGTTCAAACTTACTTTTAGTCCCTTTTGTGAAGCAATTGCCATCTTTGATAAAGCTATACCCAAGCCACCAATCCCTACGCTAATAGCTGAAGTGATTAATTTATTCTGATTGGCCTTTGAAAAACAATTATAATTTTCTTTTGCAGTTTCTTTATAAACCTGTGGAACATTATTATTGTTAATAGCAAAGATCTTTGCAAATTCAGATCCCCCTATTTCGTTACCTGTTTTTCCTATAATGTATACAAGATCATCAACATCTTGTGGCACTATCGTTAATAAATTTTTATAACTTTTAATTATGCCAACAGAAGATATTAATAGCGTTGGTGGAATGGATATTTTAATTTTCCTATTTTTTTTATCATAGCCGTTAAAATCATTATACATACTGTCTTTTCCAGAAATAAATGGAGTTTCAAAAGCTAATGACAAATCGTGACAAGCCTTTGCTGCCATTTTTAATTGATAAAGTTTTTCGAAATTTTCCGGACTGCACCAACAGAAATTATCTAAAAGAGCTATAGCTGATAAATCACATCCTGTTACTATAAGATTTCTTATTGCAGTATCTATACAGCAAGCGGCCATATTATATGCATCAATACTTGTATAGTTTGGATAAATGCCTTGGGACAAACCAATACACTTATTTGAATTAAAGAGAGGTTTTATGGCTGTTGAATCAGAAAAAACCTTACCAATACCCTGAAGTGGTTTAATAACGGATGTACCTTGAACTTCATGATCATACTGCGAACTGATAAATTCTTTGGAAGTAATATTTGGACCAGATAATATTTTTAATAAAGTATTTTTATAGTTTTTTGTTTTTATATGAACTGATTTTGTCTGAATGAACATGGGTTTCTTGCTTTTAAGAAATTTCCTTGGATATCCCTCATGAAGAAAATTCATATCCATATTAAGAATTTCTTTCTTTTTGTATCTAACTATTGCTTTATTTTTCTTAATAAATTTTCCTATTACTGTAGCTTCAACACCGCGTTTATTTAATAAACGAATTACTTTTTTAAGATTTTTTGATGAAACAGCCATGGTCATTCGTTCCTGCGATTCTGAAATCCATATCTCCCATGGTTGCAAACCTGGATATTTTAATGGAACCAAATCAAGTTCAACAATGAATCCCCCTGATTCTTTTGCCATTTCTCCAACTGAAGAGGAAAGACCACCTGCCCCATTGTCAGTTAAACTATTATACAAATCTTTATCTCTAAGTTCCTTAATGATTGCGTCTGAAAATTTTTTTTGGGTAATTGGATCTCCTATTTGTACTGCAGTAACAGGGCTTAGAGTACCCAGCTCTTCTGAAGAAAATGTTGCTCCATGAATGCCGTCTTTCCCAACTCTTCCGCCGATCATAAGAATATTGTCCCCAGGTCTTGCCTTCTTAATATGTGCGAATTTACCTTTTATTTTTTTTGGGATTAATCCTACTGTGCCACAAAACACCAAAGGTTTTGCAGAATATCCATCATCAAAATAAACAAAACCCTGTGGAGTTGGAATTCCTGAACAATTACCTCCAACTTTTACGCCGTTAATCACTCCATTTATTATAAACCTTGGTGATAATAATCCATCTTTCCTATTTTTTGACCTGTATAACGCATGCTTCTTATTTGGATTAGAAAAGCAAAAACCATATGTATTGACAATAGGTTTGGCCCCTTTGCCAAAACCTATACAATCTCTGTTAACTCCAGTAATTCCGGTAAGAGCTCCGCCAAAAGGGTCTAGGGCAGATGGGGTATTGTGTGTTTCAACCTTATGACAAACTACCCATTTTTTATCGAAACTAATTCCACCTGCGTTATCAGAAAATAACGATACACAGAAATTATCTTTCCTTTTTTTGATTATTTTTCTGGTCGCTCCCTTAATATAGGTATCGAATAAACCTTTTTTCACATTGTCAATTCTTGATGAAAAAATTTTATGTTTACAATGTTCTGACCAAGTTTGTGCCAACGTTTCAATTTCAATATCCTTTGGTTTCCTTCCTTTGATATCAAAATAACTTTTAATTGCTTTAAGTGATTGGATGTCCAAACCAAGAGTACCCCTACGTTTACCTTTTTCATCTTTTATTCCTTCTTTGGCAATTTTTTTTAAACTTGATTCACTCAAATTAAGATTGACAGACTTTGCAATATATTTGTTTTCAAAAAATGTCTGTGTGCTGTTCCGATAAATTATTCTTACCTTTAACAAACTCTTTAAAAGTTTTAAGAGTGATTTTATTTACCAAAGAATTAGAACATTCTTTGGTTATTTCTCTTATGATTGATTTATTGCTAGTTAATAATAAATACAGTTGAGAGCTACGAATTTTAAAATTATTTTTATTGAAATTAAGTCTTTCACAAATAATCTCAGCTGCTGTATTTCCGAGATTGTCTGTCACACCTGGCAGGTAACCTATTTCTAGAATCCATGAAAAAATTCCGAATTTTTTTAATATTTTTTCAGTATTATTTTTGAAGAATACCTGTTGAGAAATTGGATTTGACAGCAACTCACACGCGAGTGAATACTCATCTTTATTTAAATTTCCATTAAATCTATAAATATCACAAATTTTAATATTTTTAATTAAACTCTTTCCAAAAAATAATTGTAAATTTTTTTCGCGTCCAGTTTTAAATTTGTTTAAAATTTGAATTTGTGAATACATTTAATTTTATAAAATATTACAAAATAGGATCATAAACAAAAATGTGTTATAAAAACCGTTCGTAGATTCACTTATAACAAAAAAAATTAATTATGACCGTTTATAAAGAAGCAGGTGTTGATGTTCTTTCAACTGATAAACTGATTAAAAAAATAGCCCCCCTGTGTTCAAAAACAAATCGACCAGGCAAAATGGGAAAAATTGGTAGTTTTGGCGGCATGTTTGATTTAAAAATGTGCAAATATAAAGATCCTATTTTGATCACATCTTCTGATGGAATTGGAACAAAAACTATCTTGGGAATATCTGAAAACAAATTAGATGGTCTTGGTTTTGACCTGGTAGGAATGTGTCTTAACGATATAATCTGTCATGGGGCCGAGCCATTATTTTTTTTGGATTATTTTGCCTCGGGTAAAATAGAAAGATCTTCATTTATTAAAATAATTAAAAGCATAGCAGCTGCCTGTAGGAAGAATAACTGTTTATTAATTGGAGGCGAAACTGCAGAAATGCCAGGAGTTTATAAAGACAAAGATTTTGATTTAGCAGGTTTTTGTGTTGGAGCAGTTGAAAGGAAGAAAATGCTACCAAGAATGGACAGAATCAAGCCTGGTGATATCATACTGGGTCTTCCTTCTTCAGGCTTTCATTCAAACGGCTATTCATTGATACGCAAAGTTATCAAAGAACAGAATATTTCTCTTAATGATAAACCTCCGTTCAAGTCAAGTGATAAAAATCTTGCTGTCACTCTATTAAGGCCCACAAAACTTTATTATAATCTAATAGTTCAAATTATTAAATTTATAGACGTTAAAGGAATAGCTCACATTACCGGTGGTGGTTTAATAGGAAATTTACCAAGAATAGTGCCAAAAAAATTATCTGTTAAACTAGATTTAAGGAACTTACCTAAGGATAATCTTTTCTCCTGGTTCAAAAACATTTCAAAACTAAACGATCATGAAATGTTATCAACTTTTAACTGTGGAATCGGCATGGCCCTAATAATTTCCAAAAAAGATTTAGTAAAGGCCCAAAAATTTTTTGAAAATAAAAAAGAGGAATTTTTTATCATTGGTCAAATTATAAAAAGTTTAAAAAATGAGAAGCGTTGTATAATAAACTAAAGAAAATCAAGACTGCTGTGTTTATCTCTGGCAGAGGAAGTAATATGGAGTCGTTGATAAAATCTACAACAGATCAAAATTTTTCAGCATTAATCACAGTTGTTATATCAGATAACGAACTTGCCCCGGGCATTGGTTTAGCAAAAAACTATAATGTTCCCGTTGAGATATTTGACAAAAAAAAATTCAATAAATCTCAGTTTGAGACCAATGCTCAAAGAGTATTATTGAATTACAAAATCGGAATAATATGTTTGGCCGGATTTATGCAAATTTTATCTAAAAACTTTATAAGTAAGTGGCAGAACAGAATTATCAATATACATCCGTCCTACCTTCCTAAAAATAAAGGCTTAAACCCACAAAAACAAGTAATAGACGAACGGGCATCTTTTACTGGATGCACTGTACATTTTGTAAATGAAAAAGTTGATAGTGGTAAAATTATCTTACAGGAAAAGATAAAAGTTATGCAAAATGACAATGTACAAAGCCTCTCCAACAGAATACTCCAGAGGGAGCATGAAATTTATCCTAGAGCACTAAATCAGATTGCATCAAATATGATCAGGCTAAAAAATTAATGAGAGTTCTTGTTATTGGCAGCGGTGGAAGAGAACATGCTTTGTGCATATTTATAAATAAATCTCCAATTTGTAATAAATTATTTTGTATTCCCGGCAGTGACTCGATTCAAGAAATAGCCGACTGTTTTAAAATCGATCCTATGAATAATGCTGATATTGTTAATTTTTGTAAAGAACATAAAATTGATTTTGTTGTAGTTGGACCAGAACTTTCTCTAAGCAATGGAATTGTTGATAAATTAAGTGAAGAAAAAATTAAAGTTTTTGGTCCCGACAAAGCTTCTTCGCAACTTGAATCTTCAAAAATCTTTATGAAAAATATTTGTAAAAATCATAATGTTCCCACGGCAAAATACTCTATCTTCGATAGTGAAAAAAAAGCGCTGAATTTTTTGGATACGATTAACTTTCCAACTGTCATTAAAGCTGATGGTTTAGCTGCCGGAAAGGGTGTAATTATTGCAAAAAATAAAAACGAGGCAGCGGAAACTATAAAAAATATAATGTCAAAAAGGATATTTGGCGCCTCGGGAGAAAATATTATAATTGAAGAATTTCTAGAAGGTGAAGAAATTAGTTTTTTTGCTCTGGTAGATATTAATGGGTTTATTCTACCATTAACAACAGCACAAGATCATAAAAAAATTGGCGAAGGGGACACGGGTCTCAATACAGGAGGTATGGGAGCCTATAGTCCCGTACCTTTTATTAAACAAAACCAAATAAATGATTTTGTTACAAAATTTGTAAAACCTGTAATTAACGAACTAAAACATAACAATATTTTTTTTTCTGGTGTTTTTTACGCTGGCTTAATCCTTACAAAATACGGACCAAAGTTACTCGAAATCAATGTCAGATTTGGTGATCCTGAAGCTCAGGCAGTTTTGCCTAGATTAAAGACAGATTTATTAGATTTATTAATAGCATCTGCTAAAGGAAGGTTGGATCAACTGAAGTCTCCGGAGTTGGACAATAATTTTTGTATAAACGTTGTTATGGCTTCCAAAGGTTATCCGGAATCATATAAAAAAAATACTATTATTAGCGGTCTAAATAAAATCACGGTTAATAAATCGCAATATATCTTTCATTCAAGTACGAAAAAGAATGAAGATCAATGGCTAGCTACGGGAGGAAGAGTATTGTCAATAAGTGCCCTGGGATCAACGTTGAAAGAAGCTAGAAATAAAGCCTACAATGTAATAAATGAAATAGATTGGAAAAATGGATATTATAGAAATGACATTGGCTGGAAACATTTAACATGAGTGTCAAAAAAACTCCGTTAGTAAGTATTATTATGGGTAGCCAGTCTGATTGGGAATCCGTAAAACCTGCCAGTAAAATATTGGAAGAATTTTCAATCCCACATGAGTGTAAAATCATTTCTGCTCATAGAACCCCTGATCGCCATAAAACATTTGCAACAAATGCCAAAAAAAGAGGCATAAAAGTTATTTTAGCTGCTGCAGGCGGTGCAGCACATCTCGCTGGTGTTACCGCGGCTCATACATCACTTCCAGTATTAGGAATACCTATGGAAAGTAAACTGTCTGGACTAGACAGCCTTTTGTCGACAGTGCAAATGCCATCGGGCGTTCCGGTAGCAACCTTTGCTATAGGCAATGCCGGCTCAAAAAATGCTGCACTTTTTGCAATCAGAGTTATTGCATTAGAAGATAGTTTGGTCGCCAATAAACTTGATCAATACATAAAAAAAATGGAGAAGGAAGTACCTGAAAAACCTAAAAAATAAAAAAATCAGCAAGTATTTATGAATGAAAGAGAAAAAATTTACGAAGGAAAGGCCAAAATTCTATATAAAGGAACAGAAAAAAGTACTGCTATTCAGTATTTTAAAGATCACGCAACTGCTTTCAATAACCTGAAAAAATCTACCATTGAAGGAAAGGGAATATTTAATAACAAAATATCAGAGCATATTTTTATAAAACTTAACCAGATTGGCATTAAAACTCATTTCATAAAAAGCTTAAATGAACGCGAACAACTAATACACATGGTAGAAATAATTCCTTTAGAATTTATTGTCAGAAATATTGCAACCGGTTCTTTAACAAAAAGATTAGGGATTATTGATGGTACTGTATTATCAAAGCCACTGCTCGAATACAGTTACAAAAATGATGAACTGGGAGATCCTCTTGTTGCAAGAGAACATATTGCTGAATTTAATTGGGCCTCATCTGCTGAACTTGATTTAATTAATAATCAGTGCTTAAAAATAAATAATTTTATGCAAACTATGTTTAAAAATGTAGGAATTAAACTTGTAGATTTCAAATTGGAATTTGGAAGAATTAATATAGATGGAAAAAAAGAAATTTTGCTGGCGGATGAAATAAGTCCTGATACTTGCAGATTTTGGGATGTGGTAAGTGAAAAGAAATTGGACAAGGACAGATTTAGAAAGGATCTGGGAAATTTAATTCAAGCTTATCAAGAAGTCGCTGAAAGACTTGGAATTACGATAGAAAAATAACACTAGGAATTTACTGTTAATAGCCCGTGTGAGAACAAAATTATCTAAGATTGCATTTTTTCAATTTTGTCAAAAGCGGAATTAATTGCTCTCATTTTTTTCTTACTTTCTTCTATCACCTCTTTAGGGACTCCTTTGCTTATTAAGGCGTCTGGATGGTGTTCTTTTGAAAGTTGTATATATTTCTTTCTAATAGTTGCAAAATCATCTTTTTTGGTACATCCCAAAACAATATAAGGATTTAATTTATCTGAACCTTTTCTTGATTCTTTGATCCCTTCAAATTGAATATCAGTAAGGTTAAAAATTTGGGCAATATTTTTTATCATTGCCAGTTCTGAATTAGAAACCTTGCCGTCTGCTTCAGCGATATAAAATAATATATTAATTACCTCATCTAAAACTGCAGGTTTATTTTGATAAATTTGAGCAATTTGTTTAGCATAGGGCTCGTAACCCAAGCTATCTTCCTTAGCTTTATTAAATATTTTTCCAACTTGGTCAATTTCATGATCCGGGACTTTTAATTTTTCCTTTATGGCAATCAATTCTTCTTTGGAAACCTGACCATCTGCTTTTGCCAATTTTGCAGTTAGAATAACTAAAGAAATCGCAAAAATTTGTTGAGACTGAGCAAAACTTTGCTGAAAACCTGCTTGTCTTGCTGAAGAAATCTTTCCCCCAATTATTGAACCTATTAAAGCTCCAATAGGTCCTGCGAAAGAAAAACCGATAAAGCCACCAACAAGATTTCCCCATATACTCATAAGTAAACTTTAACAAATTTTTTCTTAAACATATCAAATTAATCAAAATTATTTCTACTGTTGGTTGAAAAATTAAGCCAATATATATAAAAAATATAAACAAAAAATATATACAAAATTTATATATTTCTAACTTGAAGAATGCCGTTCTTTGTAATCTAATTAAGATAATTAAAGTAACTTATGGGGGGAAAAGTAAAATGAAAAAGTTAATAACAATTGTTACTTCCTTTATTTTTACTGTGCTGATCGGTGCAAATGTGTTTGCTGCAGGTGATGACGCAAACATTCAAAAGTTAAGCAGTTTTAAAAAAACTGGCACAGCAGCAGGTGAAGTTATACCTCAAAATACTCAGTTCGCGGAAAATGTTAAAGCTAACATTATTTCTAAAATTAATTTGCCTGCGGGCTTCTCGATTGAGCTTTTTGCTGTAGTACCTGATGCAAGACATATGGCTGTAAGCCGTAACAAAGCCACAGTATGGATAGGAACAAGAAAAACTAAAGTTTGGCAAGCTACAGACAGGGATATGGACAATGTCGCCGATACTGTGGAACAGTTTAGTCCAAGTGTTAGTTTTGATTTACCTAATGGACCTTGCTACAGTGATGATGGACATCTTTATATAGCTGAAAGAAACAGAGTATTATGGTTTCCAGCTGCAGAATATTTTATGGAAAGTCCAGACACAGTCGCAATACCAATAATAGATCAAGGTGATCTTATTCCACCTGAAGAAGAATCTTATAACCACACAGCTCGTGTTTGTGTAATTGGCCCAGACAACAAACTATACGTAAGTATGGGACAACCATTTAACGTTGCGGGTCCAGATAAATACCCACTTTATGATGAAGTAGGTATTGGTGGAATTATTAGTTTCAATCGTTTTCCAGGAGAGCTAGATAGAAAAGTTGTGGCTATTGGAATTCGTAATTCAGTAGGACATGCTTTTAATCCACTTAATGGAGATCTTTGGTTTACAGATAACCAAGTAGATGGAATGGGAGATGAAACTCCGCCAGGAGAAATTAATAAAGCTTGCGGATTGGGACCTGATGTTTGGTACGGCCATCCTTATTATGGTGGAGGAAACGTAAGAACTAATGAGTACAAAGGACAATCAATTCCTGATGCTAAAAAAAGCAAATATTGCAAACCTCAAGTTGAGACGATTGCACATGCTGCTGACCTTGGAATGATGTTCTACACTGGTACTATGTTTCCAGCTAAATATAAAAATGCAATATTTAGTGCTCAACATGGATCATGGAATGCTGTGAAACCAAGAGGTGCTAGAGTTATGGTTACTTACCTAGATACAAAAGGTAATGCTGCAAAAACAGAAGTTTTTGCTGATGGTTGGATGACTGACATTGGTACTTATCTTGGAAGACCAGTAGATGTTCAACAATATGTTGATGGATCATTACTAGTTTCAGATGATAAAGCTGGTGTTGTCTATCGTATAACATATTCAGGATCATAAAATTATTTATATAAAATGGACCGGTTAAAATAGCCGGTCCATTTGTAGTTTGACAAAATAGAATTCTAGAGAAATCATGTTGAAGAAATTAGTAATATTAGTGCTACTTGTTATTATAGTGGGTTTGGGTGTTTTTTTTGTATCTGGAAAGCAAGAAACAGCCATTATGGAAAGCTCTACAACTGTATCTGATCCTGATAAAAAAATTTGTGATGGTAAAGGAAATTGTACAACTGAATCGGAATATCAAAAATCACTACAAGTTGATGATTATAAATGCAAATATTATGTAAAATACATATGGAGCGAATCCGAAAGAGCCTACGGAAAAAAAGCATACAAATATAACGAAGAAAATTTAAAAAAAATTCAAGCTCTTAAGGATGAAGGTAAATCCTTGTGTGAGTCAGGCAAACTAAAAGAAGGTGAAACAAAATTAGAAGAGGCTATAAAGATCATTAGTTTTACGATGCTTAATTAATGAGGTTAAATTTTAAGAGAATTTTTTTTTTATTATTAATATTTAGTATTCCTAACTGTCTATATGCGGGCGATTTGCATTTAGGAAAAGAAAAGGCAGCTATAGTCTGCTCGGCTTGCCACGGTATGGATGGACAAGCGGTATCGGGTGGTAATTCACCTTTGACTCCAAATATTACTGCTCAGGAAAAAGAATATCTTTTAGCAAAACTAAAAGATTACAAGTCAGGTAAAATTAATCATCCTCAAATGAGTTTAATTGCCCAGATGCTATCGGATGAGGATATTGAAAATGTTTCTGAATGGTATTCAAAAATTAAAATATCAATTGAACTCCCTTTAGAGTAATAGACTGCGACTTTTAAGGTTTCTTAATTGTTCATCATAAAAAAATAGATATGATATATCTATGATCATGGTACCTTCTTTAGGAAATTTTTCTCTTTGGCTGGCCTTGTGTTTTGCTATTTTTCAATTTGTAATTTCTTGTAAGAAAAATAATCAGTCAACATTATACCTTAATAGAATTGCTGTTAACGGTTTATTATTGTGTGCTTTTTTATCATTTTTATCTTTGATGTACAGTTATCTAGTATCAGATTTTAGTGTAGCTAACGTTTTTCAAAATTCACACACAACAAAACCGTTGCTTTATAAAATTGCAGCCGTTTGGGGAAATCATGAAGGTTCTATGTTATTATGGATACTTGTTCTAGCTATTTTTAATTATTTTATTTTTAAATTATATAATAAAACTAATTCTATTTTTATATCAAAGACTCTTGAAACACAGGCTTTTGTTACAATCGGTTTCTTATTATTTACTTTACTTACTTCAAATCCTTTTGAGAGGATAATACCTGTGCCCACGAATGGATTAGGTTTTAATCCAATATTACAAGATCCCGCTTTGGCTATTCATCCTCCGTTATTATATATTGGATATGTAGGTTTCTCAGCAGCTTTTTCTTTTAGTGTTTCTGCTATGAGTATAGAAAGTATAGAAAAAGTTCCATGGTATAATTACATGAAACCATTTGTGTTAGCTGCATGGGCTTTTTTAACTATAGGAATTGCTTTTGGTTCAATATGGGCCTACTACGAATTGGGATGGGGTGGCTGGTGGTTTTGGGATCCTGTTGAAAATGCTTCGTTAATGCCTTGGTTATTGGGTACAGCATTAATTCATTCTCTTGTAACTGTTGAGAAAAAAAAGATGCTTCAAAAATGGGTTTTGCTTTTGGCAATACTTGCTTTTTTATTAAGTGTTATTGGAACATTTCTTGTTAGATCAGGAATACTGACTAGCGTTCATACTTTTGCTTTAGATCCTGCAAGAGGAATATATATTCTTGTATTTATTGGAATACTTGGGACATATTCATTAATTTTATTTGCGACAAGCACAAAAAAAAATTTTGAGAAAAATTATGTTTCTTTCCTTAGCAGAGAAGGCTCAATATTAATAAATAATATTATTATGATTGTAGTGTGTTCTTCTGTATTTCTAGGAACAATATATCCTTTAATAATTGAGGCTTTTTCTAATAATAAAATTTCTGTAGGTGAACCCTATTATAATTCAACCGTTATTCCGATAATGATTCCTGCTATTTTAGTTATGGGAGTTGGGCCATTATTATCATGGAAAAAAATTGATGTTAAAAAAATTTTTTGGAAGACTCTTCCTAGTATCGTGCTTACTATTATAGTTATCACTATATTTCTTTGGATATATCAATCATATAATCCACTTGGAATAATAGGCATTATTCTATCATGTTGGATAATATCTAATATTATTTTTACGCAAAATAATATCCCTAAATTTTCTAAAAGCATGGTGATGGCTCATCTTGGTATTGGTTTATTAATATTAGGGATTACCGGCTCTAGTGTATGGCAGAAAGAAAAAATCCTTCGGATGAAAGTTAATGATGAAATTATTATTCATAATTACAATATTATTTTTAAAGAAATAAAAGAAGTTGTGGAAAAAAACTATATTGCACTACAAGGAAATTTTTGGGTTTATAATAAGAAGAATAATATTATAACCAAATTACATCCAGAAAATCGGTTTTATCCTGTGACTAATAACTCAACAACAGAGGCTTCGATACACACTAATCTCTTAAGGGATTTGTATATCGTATTAGGGGATGGCAATCAAAAAGACGGCTGGGTTGTTAGGGTATATTATAACCCACTAGTAGTTTGGATATGGATTGGTGCTTTTGTTATATTTTTGGGAGGATTATTCTCGATAAATATTAATCTAAAAATTTTAAAGCGTTTATCTCTATGAAAAAAAAAATATTAATTTTTCCATTTATTACGTTCCTTTTCATACTAATTGTTTTCTTTTACCTGTTAGTTATAGAACGTGATCCCTCGGAACTTCCGTCAGTTTTAATAGATAAAAAAATACCAACATTTGAAGCTGAATCTTTACTTAATAAAAAAAAATTTATTTCAAAAAATGAATTTGGTAATGAAACGACACTAGTAAATTTTTTTGCTACGTGGTGCGGTCCTTGTCGTGACGAACATGTTTACTTAAAACGTTTGTCCAATGAGAAAGGATTAAAAATCATAGGAGTAAATTACAAGGATGATTCTAACAAAACTGTTGAATGGCTTAAAGAGTTAGGTAATCCATATTCAGATGTTATTGTGGATAGCAAAGGGCTTATAGGAATAGATTGGGGTGTATATGGAATTCCTGAAACATATATTGTTAATTCAAAAGGTATAATTAAATACCGCCTTGTTGGATCCATTACAAAAAAAAATTACAATGCCTTTTATTCAAAAATTAAGAAGAGTGAAGATTGATGACAAAAACTTTACTAACAATTGTTATCATTTCTATAATGATACTGTTTTTTTCAAAGATCAGTTATTCTGTTGAACCTGAAGAATTTTTACAAAATCCAAAACAAGAAATAAGAGCTCGTGATATTTCAAAAAATATTAGATGTTTGGTCTGTCAAAACCAATCTATAGATGACTCTTCTGCTCCACTTGCAAAAGATTTGCGTGCACTTATAAGAATGAAAGTGCAAGAAAATAATTCAGATGAAGAAATTTATAAATTTTTAACAGATAGATACGGAGATTTTATACTTCTTAAACCTCCTTTTAAAATAAATACTTTTTTACTTTGGTCTTTGCCTTTTATTTTTTTAATAATTGGTATTTTTATACTTTTTGTACACAACAAAAAATCAAAAAAAATTTCTTAAGATAAATGATATTTTTTTAATTTCCTTTATTCTTTTTATCTAATTTAAATTTCATTATTTCTGTTTTGTATCTCATTAAAAATACAATCAAAGTGTATAAAATCGTTCCTATAAGCATAATTATTAAAGGAATGAGCATTGTGTAATGAATGGTTGGGGCCGAGGTTAGTGTTATGCTTGAGGTTTGGTGAAGGGTGTTCCACCAGTCAACAGAATACTTTATTACAGGCAAATTAAGTGATCCTATGATCGCAATTATTGAGGAAACTCTATTTGCTTTTTCATAATTGTCTACAAATTTCCAAACAGATATATAAGCAATATAAAAAATAAATAAGATTAACATTGAGGTTAATCTGGCATCCCAGACCCACCATGTTCCCCACGTTGGCTTGCCCCAAAGCGAACCGGTAACAATTGAGACCAAAGCAAAAAGACAACCAACTGGTGCTAAACTCTTTGCCATTAATGGAAGAATTTTAATTTTAAAAATTAAAGCACAGATTGATGCTATGCCCATAAAACCAAAACAACCAAGCGCTATAAAAGATGCGGGAACATGCACATACATGATTCTAACAGAGTCTCCCTGTGTGAAATCTGGTGGTGAAAGAAAGAGTGCATAAATTAATCCAACAAAAACAAACAAAAGCATTAAAACAATCAAATAACTAAAAAGTTTGTTACTAAATGAAAGGATTTTATTTGGAAAAAAATTTTTGAACATATAAATATACTACAATCAAAATCAGATAATTAGAACATGATCTATTAACTGCCCATTTGTTCTTTACTCTTTGGTCTTTTTAAGTATTTTACTTACTTCGGGTGGCATGTAGTTTTCATCATGTTTTGCCAAAATTTTATCTGCAATAAAATATTTTTTATCTTTTAATTTGCCTTCGGCAACAACGCCCTTTCCTTCCGAAAAAAGATTGGGAAGAGAACCTTTATAAGAAACTATAATTTCGTTATTTAAGTCGGTTACAACAAAATTTACTGACGTTTGATCATTAGTTATCGAACCCTCTTTTACAAGTCCTCCTACTCTAATTTTTTTATTAAAAGGAATATCTTCCTTATTGTAAAGTTCGGTTGGGGAAAAGAAATAAACTACGTTTTCTTCCAAAGATTTGAGAACGCCATAAACAACTGCTATTGCCAACATCAACAAGAACGTCAAGATAACAATTCTTGGACGAACTTTTTTACTCAACATAAATAGGTATCGAGCAATTAACTAGCGATTAATATACTGGACTACCAGACAAAAGTTCTTTTTGTTCAGCAATCTCAATTTTCCTGACTGGTATTTGCTTAAATTCAATTAAAAACATTTTTTCTTGCGTTTTAAATTCCTTTTTTGTTTTTAAGTAAAGCAAGAAGCAGCTTGCAAAAGTAAAGATAAAAGCAGGCCATACAAAGCTCCCGTAACCACCTAAAACTAAAAATTCTATGTTCATAACTTTCTTTTAAACTGATTAATATCAATAAAAATTGACTTAAGTCAAATATTGTAAATTTTTAATGTCAAATCAAGATCTAAACTGCCGCAATGATTTATTGGAGCGTCTTGCAGATCGGATCTTGATAGACCAAAACTCAATTCTCATCCTATACTGGAAAAATCAGTGGTATTTGGCAGCGTATGGGATTCTAAGCAATGACAGCTTCATTAAAGGAAAAATGATTATTCAACAGTGCTCATGTTTATTTAAGCAAAAAAAATATGAATACATTATGCCACATTTGTTCCGAGTCTATATTTATTGGCGCGAATCGAATACTATTGGCTTAGAGGCGGTGGAGACCGAGAGGCGAAACCGCCTTTTTTTTTATTTATATTTATTTCTCGTTTCTTCGTTTATCTTTTCTCCATAAACTTTTAAAAATAATTTAAAATAAGTGAATAAAATCGCTAAATAATATTATTTAAATCTTTTATTTAACAAATTGAAAGTGACGAAAAATTAAATAAAAATTACAATAAAAACATATCAAAATGGATAAAAAGAATTGGTTAAATTATTGGAACGAAAAAAATATTTGGTTAGAATCTGATCTTTTGAAAAGGAATACTGAAATTTTTTATCAGAAAACATCTGATATTTTTAACTATAATAAAAAACACGTAGTTTTAGAAATTGGCTGTGGCAATGGAGATTTAGCAAACAAAATATCAGACAAAGTTAGAGAAATTTATTGTTTGGATACATCGCAAGAATCCATAAACGTTTGCAAAAATAAGATTTTAAAAAAAGAAAATGTTAAAATACTAAAGCTTAACAACAACTACACAAATTTATCTTTCTTAGAGAATACTAAATTTTCAATTATAATTGCTAACTCTGTTATACAATATTATAGATCTCAAATAGAAATCATAGATTTAGTAAAATCTGTTAAAAAAATTGCAATGAAAGATGCACGGTTTCTTATTTCAGATATAGTGGTAACTAGTGATAAAATAAAAAAGTATCCAAAATTAATTTATAATAGTATATCCAACGGTTATTTTGTTGCGTTAATGAAAGTGAGTTTGGAACTTATTGTTAATAAAAAATATTCAAATTTTCAAAAAAACCAACCAATTTTAATTGTAAATATTGATAAATTAATTGAAGATCTTTCTGCTTTTGTAAAAAATATTACTATTGTAAACGAAATTTTAACTGTTAATCCTGATCGTAAACATTTACTAGTACAATTCTGAAAAATGAGAATAATTTCATTATAATCAATTATTTTATTAAAATTATAATTTGATAATTTTTATGTTAAACAAAAAAAATATTGTTTTGCTTTCTATATTTATTATTTCAGTTGGTGCCCTGTTAAGATATTACCAAATAAATTTTGAAAATTATTGGTTTGATGAAATAAATGATTTTTGGGTCACTGATCCAAGCATTTCGTTGGATGCTACGTTTTCTAGACGTGAAAGCATTGGTGATGTAAGTCCATATCTGTGGGAATCCCTCTTAAAAATGTATTTTAAAATTTTTGGTTATACTCCAGAGATAGGAAGATATGTGCCTCTTTTTTTTGGTATATTATCTATTCCTTTTATAGGAGTACTTTCTTATCAAGTTAAAAAAGACAATTCTTTTTTATTAGCGATTATACTAATTAGTATAAATATATATCTTATTAAATATTCTCAGGAAACTAGAGTATATTCTCTTGTTTTTTTTCTGGCTACAATAAATTTAATTTTTTACTACAAGATTATTTCTCTAGATCTAGCCCATTTTAAAAAAATATATATTTTTCTTTTATTTATCGGATCTTCAATTTTAAATTTCTCTGCTCATCCCTTTTTACTTATTATTTTTTTTTCACAAGTTGCTTGCTCAATTTATACATTCTTTATATTGAAAAATAAAAAACCTTCTATTTTTTTTATCTATTCCATTTATATTAATAATATATATTTTCATAAATTATGATTATCTCTTAAGTAATTTGACCATTGAAGATTATTTTATAAAGCACGAAAATTGGAAATTTTACTACAATTTTTATTTTTCAAGATTTTTTGGGTCAAAAATTATGGGTTTAATTTATTTATCTACGCTTATTTTTTTAATCTTTCGTTTTAGAAAGAAAATATTATTTACTTCTAATAATTATTTACCACTTATATTTATTTTGTTTTTTTCATATTTAATTCCGTTATTATATGGATTAATTAGGCACCCAATTCTTATTGATAGATATATTATATTCGTTCTAATACCCATTATAATACTAATATCATCCTTAATTATTGAAATTGATAATAAAAAGTTAAGAATTTTCCTACTTATATTTATATTAGTTCCAACGTTAATAAATAATTATATAGAAATTAAATACAGAATAAACACAAAACCAGAATTTACTAAAATCATTGATATCTTAAAAGAACATGAAAATAAAAATATATATATATATACAACATATGAACCTAATACTAAAATGATAGAAAGTTATATTAAATCTACTAAAAAATTTAAAAATAAAAACTTTAATATTTTAAATATTAACAATTTACCATCTGACATAAAAGCGATATGGGTTATTTGCTACAAACCAGTTGTTGGTTTTAATTGCACCATCACAAATAATAGCCAAAGTGCTTGGATATTAAGAGACACAAAAAAAGCGTATTTAGTAAATGCAAAACTTTATGAAGTAAACAATTAATATTATCTAATTGATTTGGTTGATAAACAATTTACATCGTTTTGTTAGTCATTTTTTTTTAATAATTTTCAGGTAATGACTTTTAATTGCAGCAAAGTCTATTGGAATAACATTAAGTTTTTTTATTTGATTAAAAGAAAAGAACTTATATTTCCGTCCTTCAGTTAAAATTATTTTTCTTTTTTCTGAAATTCCGCATTCATAATAAACTATATTGTGTTTTTTTTTTAAACCAATCATTCTAAAATTTACTGATAAAATCATTCTAGATACTCTAACAATTAAATTGGTTTCCTCCTTAATTTCTCTTTTGAGAGCTTGGTGATATATTTCAGTTTTTTTTACACGACCTCCAAAAACTCCCCAAAAATTTGGATAATAAATATTCTTTTTATTATCTCTTAATTGTAAAAGGTAATTGTTTTTAACAACAATTATTCCTTTAACACTTTTGATCATTATATTTTTTTATTCTTTCCATTGATCAAACCAATCAGCTTGGCATACTCATTTAACTATTCCAAACTATAGGAAACCAATCTTTCCGCATAGTCGCTCCAGTTTTCAAATTAATGCCGGTAAATGGAGGTGATGTTTCACTACCACGATCCACGTAGCGTACGTCGTCTCCTATAAAACGCATTGAAAAAGCACGGCGACGATTCATACTAGTATTACCAGGTGCTCCATGTAAAGTTTTAAAATTAAATAAGATTGCGTCACCTATTTTTAAATCAGGAATCATTTTATTATGATCAATGGATTCAATATCAGGCATATCCATAAATTCAGTATCATTGTCATACCACGACTGGTCATTTGACCACCTCGTCGGACGAACCAACTTAGGCCATTTGTGCGATCCCAAAATTATTTGTAAAGTATTTTCTTTGGTAATAGGATCAAGAGGAATCCAGTAGCTACCTGTATCTTCACCATCTACACAGTAATAAGGCATGTCTTGATGCCATGGTGTTGGCTTGGTAGTACCAGGTTCCTTTACAAAAATATGCTCGTGGAACACTTGAATGGATTTTGATCTGGTTGCTTCAGCAACAATTTTAGCACCTGGAGATTGTTCAATACAATTTACAAATTCGGGGATACGCTGCCAATTACAGTAATCTTCAAAAAAGCGACCTGCACCATCCACGGTAACATTATCACGCGCATGGGGTCCAGGATTCTCCAGCACTTTCTCAAAGCCTAGTCGTAAAGAATTAATCCATGGCTTGAATACATCTCGTACTATGATCGCGCCATCACACTTATAACTGTCGATTTGTTCCTTTGTCAGATAATTGTTGACCATAATTTATTTAACCTAGAACCAAGATCCCTAAAAGTTTTTTCATGGTCACAGTATAACTGGACACACTAGCGGGCACAATATGGGCACAGTGAGCAATCACTTTTGGGATTAGGTTGTATATTTGTTATTGCAGAATCTAGTTTCTAGAAGTAAGGTCTGGGGCACCGGGCAACAGAACGCCACTCCGTACTTTTAAGAATCGTTATCCTGTCTTACTAATTTAAATATTTGGAAAATCTTGACACACATACGACACACTGGTGAAAGAAATTAGGCCTGTGCTGGGAAAACTATTTGTTGACAAAACATCATTAAATCTAATAAGGATGCGCATTGCTTAAATGTAAGCAATATAAGTTAAACAATAAAGAAAGAAGATAAAATGAGTATAAGTGGAAAAGTTAAGTGGTTTAATGGACAAAAAGGATATGGTTTCATTGAACGAGAAGATAAGGAAAAAGATGTTTTTGTTCATGCTTCTGCAGCTGAAGCAGCAAGCTTGCAGTTAAACGAAGGTGACGCATTAACATTCGAAGTTGAGAACGGCGAAAAAGGTCCTTCCGCAGTTAATCTGCAAAAAGCTTAATCGTATTTCAATAAATTTCAAAGCCATTTGGGGCAGAACTTAAAAAAGTTTATAATATTTAATTTCTGCCCCAATGATTATAGAAGAACAGTTCGGGGCATACTCTTGGCACACTCAGTTTAAGTTTATGGTTACGGTGGGGAGTTTTTTCATTTAATTCAACACTATCTAAAACCTGATGGATCAATAATTGAAAGTTCATTATCATATAGCTTTTTATTATTTCCATCATGCTCAAATTTTATATATTTCGAAACAGTTTGTGAAGTTAGAGATTGACAGATCTTCTTATTTAAAAGTTTATTACATGTTTTTTCTGCCTTTACACCATCAAAATAAATAATTCTCTGGGGGTGAATTTCTTTACATTGGGTAAGTCTGTAATTTTTTAAATAAGATGAGTATAATCCATATCTTAAACTAAATTTTTTTCCTTTTCCATAAGAACGGCCTTTAAAATCAACTTTTAGCTTTCCATCAATCCATACCTTCATAAATCCTTTAATAGGATCTGGATGCCAGTTACTATTAAAAATAATTTCAGTCCAACTACCAAATAACTCTTCATTAGGCTTTAATACTATATAAGTATTTTCATTAGAATCTCCATGGAGAGCAAAGTGTCTATTAAATGTTAATCCCGCATGAGTTTGGTTAAACATAACTAATACTGCAAATGGATCTTCAATACTAAATTGAATTAGAGACATTTTTGCTGGAGCAATTGAATTGTAATCTTTGGGTAAATAAATATAAAATCTATACCATATTTCTTTTTTTGGAGATTTTTTTTTATAATAAAGTTCCGTTCTTTCTCTATCATTTTCACAATCACTCCAATTTGATTCAAGGCCACATTCACCATGATTAGACTCAAACCTAATTGATTTTTTACCTATAATTGCAAAATCACTTACAGACACAGGATTTTTAGCTTTGGGAGAGATTAATGCATGAAAACTTTCAGGTATGGCCAGTCCATAACTGTCTTCTTTTAATGCTTTTTTAATTTCAGAAAACTTTGTTTCAGAATAAGCATTACCAACTAATATTAAACCCAGAACCAAGATCCCTAAAAGTTTTTTTATTCTACTCAAAAATTACCTTTATAAGAGCAATCACATGCAGCCATGCCAGTTGAAACTCTCTTTTTATATAGGTGTATTTCCTTCAGCAATAACAAACGTAGTACTTGGGTCAGTATTCTTTCTTCGATGATCAACAATTTTTTGGTGTTCTTCAGAGTTGAACCAACCCATAGCTTTTTCTTTATCTGGAAATTCAATGATAACTGTAAAATTTCCTTTTTCACCCTCTTGATGAAGAACATCAGGAGTTCTAACTAAGAATTTTCCCTCAAATGGAACTAAAGTGGCATCAACCTTTGAAGCAAAATCAGATCCAAATTTCTCCATGTCTGTTACTTTAGGATGTGCAATTACATAAGCTTTTGTCATATTTATCCTTTCTTTTATTTTTTTGGCATGAATAAATTATGCAGAAAAAATGGTACTGACAATAGTTTATAATTATTACTGGTGATGATAGATCGCGGGACAATCAGTCAACTACTATTGCAAACCCAACATTGCACCACAACAAACCCAGAACCAAGATCTCTAAAAGTTTTTTCATAAACCAATGCTACACCCAATTTCCTTGTATGTCAGTCGTGTAGAATTGTAGAATTTTAAGGGATCAAACTTGAACGAGACTTGAACGAAACAGAGATAAATTAATTTTGAGGTTGTGTAAAATTGATAAAAACGTTGGATTTATTGGCGCGCCCTACAAGAATCGTGATAAACAAGAAAATACAATGAAAAAAAAGTTTTAAGTATGGAATTTTTAAAAGAATCTTGGAAATATTTAAAAGTCAGAAAAAAATATTGGCTTCTTCCAATAATTGCAGTTTTAGTTATATTTGGAGGATTAATTATTTTTTTCCATGGATCTGAAATAATTCCCCTTGTTTATACAATATTATAGGGTTAAATATTTTTTTTATAAAATTTTTAATAATAAAAAATTAATTATCAAATTTTTTAATATACTCACTTAACTTTTTCATAAGAAATTTATTACCTTCTGTATTGGGATGTCCATGAACAAATAGATCATATGTTATTATATTTAAACCATCTAAACTATTTATAAAAACATTATTTATACCTTCAGTTACACGATTTAACTTTTGATCAAAAGCTTCATTTGAATATATAAATTCACGATTTTTAAAACAATATCGATAATCTTTATCATCTTTAAAAGATTTATAGCGTTCAGAATATAATACATACATAATATGAAATGAGGCTTGATGTTTATTTGTTAAATCTTGAATTTTTAATAAAAGTTTATTTGTCAATATTTCTCCCTCTTCCATTTCTTTTGAAATAATTAATCTATTATATATCAAGGGATCTTCTAAAATTTCTTCGGAGTAAAATTTTGAACGTATTTTATTTAAAGTTAAGAAATTTGAGTAATTATTTTTTCTCCATTCTTTAAAACTAGGGATAGTATTTACATCTTCACTTTTCGCTCTACGGGGTTTTTCAAAATGTGTATCGATTGCTTTATCTTCCTCATACATTTTTTCATTATAATAATTATATAACAATTCATCTTTATTAACGTAATTATTGGAGTTATTATTTTCACAAGTTATTAAATCATCAAAATATGATCTATAATATTTTAATTTGAGTTTACCCTTTAATTTATTAAAAAGTCTGTAAGAATAAGAATACTCAAAATAGTTTTTTCCTGGCATCTTATTTGGACCTGATAAATAGTAGTTATTATTTTTATCTTTCTTTAGACTAAAGGTTGGTTTTGGACCCAAGAATCCATACTCAAATTTATTGTCTTGAATGTCATTCATTTCAAACCACAAAATTACATGACTGGGTTTGATTTCTTCAATGTATTTTTTTAAATGAATATATTGCTGATCTGTTCCCCATCCCCAAGAACCAAAAGAAATAACATTTGTATTACTTAGATAATTTCTTAAATAATTTTCCGGCATTTCATTCAATCTATGATTAGTTTCTACCCCAGAGGAACCAATCAGAATTATATTATTTTTTATTTTATTGTCGGGTTTTTTTCCTCTAGTTAAAAATCCGTTAGTTTGTTCTTTATGTATTTCATTTTCATATATGTCATCAGCACCATCGAAAGTATACCAGCCAACATATAAATTAGTATAATTGCTTCTCATCCATAACCTTTGTTTTTCAATGAATAGTCTTGGTTTTAAGTTGAATAGATTGGCAATTAAATCAACAATAATTATAGTAAATACAATTGAAACAGTAATTAAGAAAAATTTTTTCATTATCTTTAATAACTATATATACCTAAGTATAAATTTTTTATATTAAATTTACATCACCGCAATACTTATTATTTTTGCATTTTATCATGATAGCGTTGCTGGGATTATTATTGATGGTAAAATAATTGCAGCCGCTCAAGAGGAAAGACTTATAAAAAAAACATGTTTCCGTCTATCCTTTTCATTTGCACACTTTAAGAGAAACATATCTTATGTCTAATATTTGTTTCAACAAGTCTATCGCCATGGACTATTCTGTATTTTTAAATATATACATTCTTCATTGAGGACCTCGTTGTGAAATATCTTTATCTTTGTAAGCTGGTCTATTTTCCATGATATTTTTTTCGAAAATATAATAAAAAAAACTACTAAATAAAAATAAAAAAATTAAGTAAAAAATAAAAATAAACTCAATATTTAACAAGAAAGAATTTAAAGAAATTAAATAAATAATTACAAAATGAAACAAGTAAACAGAGTAAGTTTGTTTCGATAAAATAGAAAAAAATCCAATTAAAAAAGTATTAGTAATTAGTTTATCAAAGTTTACGAAAATTATTATCATGTTTACTGAAAAATACTGAATTAATAAAACAAACAAAAATAATTCTACAGTTGTTAAATTTTCATAATCTTGAGAGAAATAATGGAATGAAAATACGACTAAAATAATTGATAGCATATTAATGAGACTATTTTTAATTTTATTGAAATAAATTCTAGTTAAAATGCCGAAAGCAATTGAGTCTAATCTTAGAAAAGTTCCAATCCTATAAAACTCTCCATCTGCATTATTTAAGAGTAAATAAGCAAACTTTATACCATAAATTATTAAAATAAATAAAATCACTATATGAATGAATTTGTTTTTATTAAATACAATTAGAAAAATTGGAAAAATTAAATAAAAAAACTCTTCAATTGATAATGACCAAGCAATATAAAAATAGTCGAAATCAACGAAGTTGTTAAATGTATTTTGTATGAAAAGTAAATATTTTAAAGTATCGATATCAAATTTTAAAAATACAATTGAATAACAAGCTAAGGCAATTAAGTATGGTGGTATAGTTCTAAGCCATCTTCTGAAATAAAAAATCTTTGTATCTTTGGTATTGTTGTAAATTCTTTGTAATTGCGGGGTTAACACAAATC